>JBKJOI010000521.1:0-12736 GCA_046595695.1 Haliangiales bacterium
GTGTCACCGAGGCGGGCTCCCAGGGAGGTTCCCAGAAGCCCTTCCAGCTGCCTTCCAGACGCGAACAATTCTGCTCACTTATGGATTGAGTTGCTTTCCACCTCCGAGAAACGCTGATAGGATTTGCGCCGTCGGCATGCTGCGAGCTCATGGGGAAGAGTGGCGCACCATCTGCGCCCGGGGTCCGTCGTCCAACCCGAGGCGACGCGGCAGCGTCGCGTGGATCGCGCTCGCGTGTGCCCTCGGGGCGCTCGCCGGCTGCGCGCCGAAGAAACCCGAGAGCCCGCGCGGCCCGGGGCGCGAGGGTCCGATCGCCGCCGACAGCGATCGCTTCCCGCACCAGCTACACACCAGCAACGACCCGACCATCCGCGGCTTCCAGGGCCGCGGCCTGGCGTGCGCCGACTGCCACCCCGCCGAGGCGGTGCGCGCCGGCAAGGTGGCGCGCCCGGGCGGGAACCAGCACTTCCCCTGCGACGTGTGCCACAAGGACGAGTTCTACAAGCCGCCCGGCGCGTTCTGCCGCAACTGCCACAAGAACGTCGATCCCACGACCAAGGGCGCGAACGAGCTGCAGCCCTACCCCGAGCGTGGCCTCGCGCGCGCGCTCGCCTCGGTGTTCTCGCACGCGATCCACCTCGACGCCGGGGCCATGGAGGCCAAGGTCGGCTTCCACGTCGACTGCGCCGACTGCCACAAGCGCGAGGCGACCTCGCGCGATCCGCTGCTGCCCACGCACGCGGCGTGCGCGCGCTGCCACTCGGAGCAAGCCGCCGCGAAGACCAAGCTCGCCATGGACGACTGCGCGCGCTGCCACCCGCAGCGCGACGTCGACCTGCGCCGCGGGCGCCAGCTCATCACCGACGACCTCATCTTCTCGCACGCCAACCACGAGGCCGACGCCTCGGGCGACGAGATCGCCTGCCGCACCTGCCACGATCAGATCCCCAACTCGCGTCGCGCCGAGGACGTGAGCGTCCCCGCCATGCAGCGCTGCGCCATCTGCCACGAGGACAACACGCGCACGCCCGAGCGCGTGCGCATCGCCAACTGCGGCGTGTGCCACCGCGAGATCAACGCCGGCGTCGCGCCGCGCAACCACCTCATGGGCTCGGACGTGCCCGAGAACCACACCCTCGCCTTCCGCAAGGATCACGGCGACGCCGCCGGCGCCAAGGACGCGCGCTGCGCGTACTGCCACACTGGCCTGTCCGGCTCGTCCAAGGACACCTGCTTCGAGTGCCACCAGACCTGGGCGCCGCGCGATCACAACCTGGGCTGGAAGGACGACTCGCACGGGCGCGAGGCCACCATCGAGCGCGACCGCTGCGCGGTGTGCCACACCTCCGAGTTCTGCACCGCGTGCCACAGCGTGCCGCCGCGCTCGCACCGGCCGCTGTCCTCGTTCCGCCTGGGCGGCCACGCCGAGATCGCGCGCTTCGACACGCGCTCGTGCTTCGCCTGCCACACCTTCGAGGCGACCTGCGCCGACTGCCATCGGAGCGCACGATGAAGCGACGCCTCGCGTGGCTCGCGATCGGGCTCGGCGCCTGGCCGGCGCTGGCCCAGGCGACCGAACCGGCCGCCCCGGATCTCACCGTGCGCAGCGTCCCCGCGGGACAGCGCACGCCGTCCTTGCGCATCCGCAAGGCGCAGCCGCCCGCACGCCCGCCAGCCCGGCCGGTCGCCCAGGCCACGCCGCCCGCGGGCAACGGCCCGGGCGCCACGTCGATCGCCGCCGTACCCGAGGGCGACGGCAACCCGCAGGCGCGCAGCTGGCGCGACGCCGAGGAGCGCATCGTCTTCAAGGTCAACGCCGGCTTCGCCCTGGACGCCTCGCCGGCCTCGGGCGACGCCATGCGCAACGGCGTCGTGCCCGCCGACGAGGCGGGCGACCTGGCCACCGGCGCGCGCCGCCTGCGCACCTCCAACAGCTACCTCCTGGGCGACGCGGTGCTGGGCAGCCGCGGCCTGCCGCGCTCGTCCCTGAACACCTACTTCTCGTCGCAGTTCCGGCTCGGCTTCGAGGGCGCCAGCGACTACGCCACCCGCAACGACGTCTGGGACTCGCAGAACGACGCCGATCTGCTCATCCAATCGGCGTACGGCGAGGTCGACGATTGGGGCCAGCCGGGCGACGCGCTCCACCCGCTGTTCCTGCGCGCCGGCCGCCAGTTCCACTACGGCTCGGCACTGTTCGCCACCCAGTTCGACGGCCTCCAGCTCGCCTGGGAGCAGCCTGACTGGGAGATCGGCGGCTTCGCCGGCCGACGCGTCGCGCTCTACCAGGGCGACGACCCCGGCATCGTCGCGGGCGCGAGCGCGCGCGTGCGCCTCGAGCGCATGGTCGGCTGGCCGGTCGCGCTCGCCTTCGACGCGATGAGCTTCGACGAGGATCGCACCTACCTGGAGGCCGCCGCGCGCGTGAAGCTGGGCGAGGCACGCGTCACTTTGACGGCGCGCGCGCTCGACAACGGCGACGGCGACGGCTTCGGCGTGGGCCGCCTGTCGGGCCGGGCACGCATGCCCTGGGGCAAGAAGCTGCTGCTGCAAGCCGACGGCGACATCATCTTGTCGCACGAGGTCGCCTACGACTACCTGTCGCCGCAGCCGGTCGACGTGGTGAACCTGTCGTCTTCCGGCATCGCCCTCGCGCTGCCCGAGCCGGGCGACAACCTGCGCGTCGGCGGCGGCGTGCTCTACACGCTCGCCGAGGGCCTCGAGGCCTACGGCTTCGGGCGCGCCAACCTGGCCGACGCGGTCGGCTTCGACTCCACCTGGATCGAGCTGGGCGGCGCGCTCGAGGCGGTGCTGCGCTCGGGCCTGTCGGCGGGCGCGCAGTTCAAGCTGCGCGCGCACGTGCTCGACGAAGCCACGAACGCCGCGGGCGAGCCGGCCGAGAACATGACCGGCTCGGGCGTGATCGGCTTCAAGGAGGCCGCCGCCGAGCTGCGCTACCGGCCCGGCTACCACACCTACGGCTTCGCCGCGGGCGGCTGGCTGCGCAGCTACGATCTGACCGGCCCATACGTCGAGATCACCGGCGACGTCCGGGTCGGCGGGCGCGTGGACGCCGACTACTGGATCGAGAAGCACGCGCGTGTGCGCGTGATCGCCGAGGTCGCGCAGCCGTCGCCCGCGCAAGACCCCGACCTGGACACGCAGTTCTCGGTGCGCTTCATCGGCGAGGCGAGCTTCTGATGCGCGCCGTCGTGCTGGCGCTGCTGGCGCTGCTCGCGCTGCCCGCCGTGGCCGCGGCGCAGACGCCCGATGTGAAGGGCTTCGATCACAAGGGCCACGCCGCCGGCATGCAGGCCCGCGGCAAGACCATCGAGTGCGTCGCCTGCCACGCGGGCGGCAAGGACGGCAAGCTCAAGACCTTCCCCGACAAGAAGCACCGCCCGTGCAGCGACGCGGGCTGCCACGCGCCCTGGTCGATCCCGCCGTCGCGGCAGGACGCCGAAAAGTTCTGCCTGGTGTGCCACCGCAAGTCGGACGTGGAGAACCGCAAGACCCGCGCGTTCTACCCGCCGTTCGACGTGAACCCCGAGCACACCGTGCCGTTCCCGCACGCGCGCCACGCGGTCGCGGGCGCCTCCGGCAAGCTGTGCGCGGCCTGCCATCCCGGCCACGGCGAGCCGGGCGGCGGCGGCAAGATGCTCATGGGCTCGGACGCGCACGAGACCTGCTCGGGTTGCCACGAGCGCGGCGCGGCGCCCAGCATGACCACGTGCGGCGGCTGCCACAAGGACAAGACCACCGTGACCGCGCTGGCGCGGCCGCCCTGGGACTCGTTCCAGGTGACCCACAAGTTCCAGCACGAGGCGCACGCGCGCCGCGTCGGGAGCGACGACGGCAAGAAGTGCTCGGCCTGCCACGAGAGCCTGGCCAGCGCGCGCGACGGCCAGCCCATCCCGCGCCCGAAGATGGAGACCTGTGGCAAGTGCCACGACGGCAAGAGCAAGGGCCCGGAGGGCCGCGCGATCTTCGCGGTCACCGGCACCACGTGCAACCGCTGCCACGCGCTGGCCCCGGGGGAGCAGCTGTCGCCGCCGCCGGTGTCGCCGGCGCAGTTGCCGCGCTTCTCGCACGCGCAGCACCAGCAGCGCGGCGTGCAGCTGAAGGACTGCGGCAGCTGCCATCAGCTCGACGCCAGGTTCCTGCCGCAGGCGCCCGGCAAGGGCCAGGACCACGCGCCCTGCGCCGACGCCGGCTGCCACAAGCCCGAGTTCTTCGCGCGCTCGCCCAACCTGTGCAGCGGCTGCCACCTGGACTGGCGGCCGTTCGCGCCGGCGCGCTTCCAGGGCGTCGCCAAGTCGACCGAGTTCGGCCGCGACTTCTCGCACCTCGCGCACGTGAAGGGCCTGGGCGAGGGCGCGCAGAACGCCTTCTGCGGCCGCTGCCACCAGGGTCGCTTCGAGGTGCAGCCGACCGCGCAGTCGCACGGCACCTGCGCGCCCTGCCACGGCACCGACGCCACGCCGCGCATGACCGACTGCGCCGGCTGCCACGGCCTGGGCCGCACGCGCGGCACGCTGGCGGCGCGCGATCCCGCCTACGCGTGGTACGTGCGCAAGGCCTTCGAGCACATCGATCACGACACCGACCCGCGCTCGGGCAAGCCGACCGCCTGCCTGCTCTGCCACGATCAGGTGGTGCGGGCGTCCTCGCTCGCCGCGGTGGGCCGGCCCAAGATGCAGCAGTGCGACGCCTGCCACGACGGCAAGTCGGCGTTCAAGAGCACCGGGTTCGGCTGCGCCCGCTGCCACACCGGCAAGGGCGGAGGCCAGAAGTGAATCGCCGCGCGCTCCTCGTGCCGCTCGCGCTCGCGCTGGGCGCGCTCGCCGGCACGATCGCGACCACCGTCGCCGCGCGCGCCGACGAGCCGAAAGCGGAGGCGCCGCCCAAGTTCAGCCACGCGGCGCACATCGCGAGCGCCCCGAAATCCAAGCTCGACGTCGCCAAGTGCGCCACCTGCCACGCGGTCGACGCCGACGGCAAGAACGTCCCGCCCGGCACCGACGGTCATCAGCCGTGCATGGCGTCAGGCTGCCACCTCGACGACTTCCTCACCAAGGACTCGACGTTCTGCCTGGGCTGCCACGCGTCCTCCGACAACTTCCGCAAGAACCCGCCGGTGAACGTGTTCAAGAACAACCCGGCGCCCGAGCACTACATGGAGTTCTCGCACCAGGCGCACATGCGCCCGAGCGTGGCCGGGTCCAAGGCCGAGGCGGTCGTGTGCCAGACCTGCCACTGGGTCGACAAGGCGACCTTCCGCGCCATCGAGCGGCCCGGCCACCCGCAGTGCGCGCCCTGCCACGTGGGCGCCAAGAGCGTGCCGATGAGCCGCTGCGAGGGTTGCCACATGGACGGCGACCCGAAGACCCACTTCACCAAGCATCGCCCCGACGTCTCGCTCAAGGACAACTTCGCCCACGAGCACGTCGGCCACCGCTTCTTCGACAAGGACAAGATGACGCAGCCCATCCAGTGCGAGACCTGCCACTACAAGGTGGAAAAGTTCGCCACGCTGCTGGAGCTCAAGGCCGCGCCCATCATCGACACCAACACGATGAAGAACAACTGCGCCAAGTGCCACGACGTGCGCGACACCGGCAAGTGCACGGTGTGCCACACGAAGTCCACGATCGCCTCCCAGGCCACGTTCAACTACCACGGGCTGTGACGCTCATGAGACTGGCCTACGCACTCCTCGGATCGCTCGTGCTCGCCGCCTGCGGCGAGCCCTCCATCACCGTCGTCGAGGACGGCGATTTCGGCTTCGACGGCACCTGCGTCAGCTGCCACACCGGGCTGCACTCGGGGCAGGTGCACCCGACGTTCAAGCTGCGCTGCGTCGACTGCCACGGCGGCAACGATCAGGTCACCGTCCCCGAAGACGCCGCGGCCAGCGCCGCGGTCTACCGCGATCCGCTGCTGCTCGCGGCCGCGCACGTGCGCCCCAAGACCCCGGATCTCGCGCGCTTCTTCTTCGCCAACGGCATCGACGACGACGGCGACGGCATGGTCGACGAGGGCCCCGACTTCGACGACCTGAACGCCAACTTCAAGCTCGACGAGGGCGAGAACGTGCGCGACCTGGGCGAGGTCCCCGAGCTGGGCCTGCAGGGCGACGCCATCGGCCAGTTCATCGACTCCGAGCTGAACCGCGATCTCAACTACGTGCGCTGGCTGAACCCCGGCGACCTGCGCGTGGCCACGGTCGGCTGCGGCAGCGGCGCGTCGCAGGCAGGCGCCGCCGCGGGCTGCCACCAGAACGTGATCGACGCGTCGCGCCGCTCGGTGATGGCCAACAACAGCGCCGTGATCAACGGGGCGTACTACGGCAACGAGAGCTGGCGCGACACCTTCAAGGACGCGCGCGACTCCGAGGGCCCGGCCGAGGACCCGCGCCAAGGCGCGTTCGGCTACAGCTTCGACTGGGACCAGATCGACGCCTGCATCGACGCCTCGCAGGTGGCAGCCGACGATCCCACGTCGCGCGGGCAGCCGCGCTTCGACTCGGCCTGCCTCGAGGCCGCCGCGGCGGCCAACGATCCCTTCGCCGCCGCGGGCGCCGACGGCAACGCCGGCCTGCCCGCCTTCGAGGCCACCCAGGGCACCGTGCGGCCCGCCGCGCCCGCGGGCCAGACGCTCGAGCACACCGGCGCGCTGAACGGCCGCTACCCCTGGGGCGGCAAGCCGCTCGGTCCCAACACCCAGCCGATGGCCAAGATGGACCCGGTACCCGACGAGGAGCTGGCGCCCGGCGTGCCCGATCCCGTCGACAGCGTGCTGCGCGGCTTCCGCGCCTACTACCCGCTCAACTTCCCGGGCTCGGGCGTGAACTTCGCGTTCTCGTTCGGCGAGTCGATCCTGCCCAACTTCGCCCTGCTCGCCTTCAATAACCCCTTCGGGCGCGGCCACTCGTCGGGCTGCACCGGCTGCCACATGGCCTACGCGCAGACCGGCGCGCGCAAGCCGCAGCGCCTGCTCGTGATCCAAGACGGCCTGCCGGTGTTCCAGGACGTCACCGATCCGACCACCAAGCACCGCGAGTTCGACCCCGCGACCCAGGACATCATCAACATCGACGGCGCCGATCGGCTGGTCGGCATCGCGGTCAACCTGGCCGAGCGCGAGGCCACCGGCCGCGAGCAGCAGCGCTACTACTCCGAGTCGCACACGCTGACCACGCGCATCACCACCGACACCTGCGGCATGTGCCACAGCTTCGTGACCCGCATCGATCACAGCTACCGCGGCATGGCCGAGGACGAGCAGCGCGACGCCATCGCGCGACGCGCGCCGCTCGTGTTCACCACGCCCGCGGGCACGCAGGTGAACATCCTGTCGTCGCACGTGCGCGAGGAGGGCGCGGATCCAGCCACGCGCGTGCTCATCATCCCCGACGGCGTGGCGGTCATCGATCTCGCCAACGCGCGCGACGTGCAGCTGCGCGACGCCGGCCTCTTGCCCGGCCACGGCGGCTGCGTCCCCGACATCTTCACCGAGGACTGCAACAACAACGGCGAGCTCGACACGGCGCTCGTGCTCGAGAGGCGGGACGGCTCGGGCAAGCTCATCGCGTCCACCGTCCACAACGAAGATCTGAACGGCAACGGCCAGCTCGACCTCATCGACCGCGTGCCGCGCGCGCGCTCGGTCGACGGCCGGCAGTTCAAGTACGTCTACGGCGGCGCCAACGGCTCGACGCGGCTCATGGACATCCACTTCCAGAAGGGCATGCACTGCATCGACTGCCACTTCCTGCAGGACACGCACGGCGACGGCCAGCTCTACGCCACCAACTGGGAGGCCATCGAGATCGAGTGCGAGGACTGCCACGGCACGCTCGGCCAGAAGGCGACGCTGGTCACCTCGGGGCAGAACGGCGGCAACGATCTGCGCCTGGCCAAGGATCACGACGGCATCCCCTACTTCCTCAAGATCCCCGACGGCACGGTGTTCCAGCGCTCGCGCGTCGACCCGGGCCTGGCCTGGCGCGTGCCGCAGGTCGACGACGTGGTCACGCCCGGCAACGTCGACTTCAACCCGCGCGCGGTCGCGGCGATGGGCGAGGCCGCGCACATGCCCGATCCGGTGCCCGCCGGCAGCCACACCACCGGCTCGACGTTCACCAAGGCCGGCGCGCTCAAGAACGCCAAGATGGAGTGCTACGCCTGCCACAACTCGTGGATCTACAACTGCCTGGGTTGCCACTACCAGATGAACCTGGGCGACGATGTGCGCACCAAGGTCGACGCCAACCTCGACCTGACCCAGGTCGCGGGCGAGAACGAGGTCTGGTTCAACAACCGCAACCTGCCGGCCAAGACCGACTTCCAGCTCTTGTCCCTGCACCGCGGGCCGTTCGTGCTGGGCGTGAACGCGGCTGCCGACGGCCAGCGGCTGGCGCCCTTCCGCTCGTCGATGGAGGCGCACGTCAGCGTCAACGACGCCGCCGGCAACACCATCCTCGACAACATCACCTTCACGACCTTCCAGGAGAAGGACGCCAACTCCGGGCGTGCCAACGTGGCGACCAGCGGCGCGGCGATGAACCAGACCATGCCGCACTCGGTGCGCGTCTCGGAGACCAAGGACTGCGACTGGTGCCACGCGGTCGTCGACGGCAGCGGGCGTATCAGGAACGACGCGGTGCTGGCGCAGACCTTCGGCCTGGGCACCGGGCGCTACTCGTACACCGGCGACTGGATCCTGGCCGCGGGCACAACCGGCCTCGAGCTCTTCGACATCAAGGCGGAGAAGCAGCTGCCCGGCACGAGCGGCGTGAACCGCTTCCCGGGCATCATCTTCAGCGCCGCGCTCGCCGACATCCAGCGCGCCGACGTCGAGCCCATCCTCGACGGCACCGGCGGCGTGACCGCGGCGGCGTTCGACGCCACCGACGTCGCGCTGGTGCGCAACTTCAACCCCGAGCCCAACGCGCCCGGGCTGACCGCGCCGCCGACCCTGACCGACCTGGCGATCTTCACGCTGGCCAGCGCCACCGACGGCCGGGTCGTGATCGCCGACGTGACCCTGCGCGGCCACCCGACGTCGGTGCGGCCGTCGATCGGCAACACCGCGAGCGTGTTCGTGCTCGATCTGCTGGCTCCGGCACGCGGGCTGGCCGCGCTATCGCCCGACGTGAGCGATCCGTACGTGTACGTCGCCAACGACACCGCCGGGCTGACCACGGTCACGCTGATCGACCGGCCGAGCAACGTCGGCCCCGCGGCGACCTTCAGCTCGACGACCCTGATCGGCGGCGAGACCGCCACCGCGGTCGGCCTGGCCGGCGACGCGATCTACGTGGGCACCGCCGAGGGCAACATCGTCGTCTTCGACGGCAGCGCCCAGCCCGACTCGCCGGTGCAGGGCGACGTCATCGCCGTGGGCGGCGCGGTGCGCGCGATGAGCGCGACCGGCTTCTTCCTCTATGTGGCGACCGACGCGGGGCTGGCGGTGCTCGACATCGGCGATCCGCTCGCGCCGCGCCTCGCGACCGGCGCGGGCAGCGCGATCGTGCTGCCGGGCATCGACGCGCGCGGCCTGTACGTGGCGAACGGCCACGCGTACCTCGCGGCCGGCCTGGGCGGCGTGCTCGACATCGATGTGAGCGTCCCGGCGGCGCCGGTGGAGCTCGGCAACCTGGTGCCCGCCGGCGAGACTGTCGACGCGCGCGACGTGGTCGTCTCGACGCTACCCGGCCAGGTCTGGCTGCTGGTCGCCGACGCCGCGGGCGCCGGCTCGCTGGTCGCGATCAAGCTCGACAACAAGCTGAACGCGCGCGAGCGCTGCCTGCCCGACCCGATCGCCGCCGGCTGCGGCAAGGACTTCGACTGGCGCGACCCGGCGATCATGGGCCGCGACCCGTCGTTCGATCCGATCACGGGGAACTTCGACGCCGGCGACCCGTCGGGCGTCCCGTTCCAGCGCCTGCTCTCGGTCGTGGGCGGCACGCCCACGCGCCTGGCGCGCCCGGCGGTGTGGGAAAAGATCGGAACGCAGACCGGCCGCCGCATGCGCGACTCCTTCATGCCCGGCTCCGGCGTGCTCTCGCTCGAGGTCATGCAGAAGATGCGCGCGATCGAGCTGTGCGAGGCCGCGGGCACCGGCGACGACGACGGCAACGGCCTCGAGGAGCTCGGCCTCGCCGACGACGCCTTCGCGCAGACCGGCGTGTGCGTGCCGTTCGCCGGGCCGTAGCTCTAGCTTTCGCCTTCGTAGAGATCTTCGAGCGAGTGCCAGCTGACCGGCGCGGCCGCCGTCCCCGCGCCCGACGTGCGCGCCGCGGCGGGCACGGTGCGCGCGAAGATCCTCCGGCCCACGGTGTCGCCGCGCGGGTTGGGGAACGCGCGCACCTTGGTCTCGAGTTCGGCGAGCAGCCCGGGCACCGAGGCCACCGGGCCCCACTTGCACTCACCCAGGTCGATCCAGCCGTCGTCGCGCGCGCCCACCAGGTCGATCTGCACGGCCTTGTCCCAGTACTCGCCGATGCGGTAGCCGGCGCTCACGTGCTCGCGCGCGTAGAGCACCGGCAGTGCCTCGCGGCAGAGCCGCTCGAAGCAGCCGCCGAAGTACGAGTCGAGCTGCGGCTTGATGAGCTCGGCATAGGAGCGCGCCGGGCCCTGCTGCTGCACGAAGCTGCGGTGCGGGAAGACGAAGCGGAACCAGAAGCGCAAGAGCACGTCCTCGAGCACGTAGCGGACCAGGCGCGCGTTGGGCCGAGCGCCAGTGAGCGGATGCCGGCGCGCCACGTAGCCGAGCTGCGCCAGCTGCTCGAGGTAGTAGTGCAGGCTGCGCTCGGGCAGGCCGCTCGCCTGCGCGATGTCGCGCGTGGTCGCGTGGCCGGCCGCGATCGCGTGCAGCACCGCGTGGTAGTTCTCGACGCCGCGCAGCTCCTCGCGCAGCAGGAACTCGGGCTCGCGGAAGAGCGGCGCGAACTCGGACAGCAAGTTCGCCTCGATGTTGCTCTCGAAGGAGCGCGCCGGGTCGAAGGTGCGCAGGTACATGGGCACGCCGCCGCACACGAAGTAGGCGCGCGCCCGGTTGGGCAGGGACCAGCTGGGGTGGAACGCCGCAGCCTCGCGGTAGCCGAACGGCTGCAGGTGGATCTGCGCGGTGCGCCGGCCGAACAGCGGGCTCTTCTGGCCCAGCACCTCGCGCTCCATGAAGCCCACGAACGAGCCGCACAGGATAAGCATCACCTTGCCGCTCTTCTTCCACTGCCGATCCCACAGCTCCTGCAGGATCGACGGCAGCTCGGGGCTCGCGCCCGCGGTCCACTGGAACTCGTCGAGCACGAGCACCAGCTTGCTGGCGCCCTTCCAGCGCTCGACCACGGTCTCGAGCGCGGTGCGCCAGTCGGTCACCGAGAGCTGCGCCAGCAGCGGCTCGTCGAGCGCGCGCGCCGCCTCGGCGAGGAACTCGCGCAGCTGCAGGCCCACGGGCGCGACCTTGCCCAGGTGGTAGATGCCGGGCTTCTCGGCGAGGAAGCGCAGGATCAGCTCGCTCTTGCCGATGCGGCGGCGGCCGTAGATCGGCACGAAGGCCGGACCGCGCGCGCGCCAGGCGTCCTCGAGCAGCTTCAGCTCGGCTGCGCGGCCCACGAACTCCGAATCGGCGAGGGCGGATCGGTCGATCACTCGTCAGTCTTAAGTTGCCAAGACAAGACTTGTCAAGTCTCGACTTAGCAAGTCGCAGCTTGCCGAGATTTGACCGCGCGGTCGACCGCTCCGTCGGCACCGGCCTCGCCCCGCCTCGCCCTCTCCAATTCCGGCGCTCCGGACGGACCAATCACCGTCAGACCCATCCTCCTGATCGATTGCCGATTCGTGTCCGATTGCTGATCACATAGAGGCCAAGGGTCAATTTTTCGCTTGGCGCAGCGCGTCAAATTGTTACCATTCGCGGCATGTCCCTCCCCGGCAAGCAAGGTCTGTACGATCCGGCCTTCGAGCACGACGCCTGCGGACTGGGGTTCGTGGCAACCCTCGACCGGACCCCGAAACATGCCATCGTCGCCCAGGCACTCGAGATCCTCGCCAACCTCACCCACCGCGGTGCGGCCGGCTGTGATCCGTGTACGGGCGACGGCGCCGGTATCCTCCTCCAGGTCCCGCACCGCTTCTATGTCGAGGAGTGCAAGAAGCTCGACATCGAGCTGCCCCCGGCCGGGGACTATGCCGTGGCCATGTGTTTCTTCGCGCCCGAGCCGGGCCGCCGCCGCCGCATGGAAGCGGTCATGGAGAACGCGGTCATCCACCACGGCCAGCGCGTGCTCGGCTGGCGCGACGTGCCCATCGACGCCTCGGCGATCGGTCCGGTCGCGCGCCAGAGCCTGCCCGCCATCCGCCAGCTCTTCATCGGCCGCAACTGCGCGCTGCACGCCTTCGAGCGCGTGCTGTTCATGGTGCGCAAGCGCGCCGGCCGCACCGCCAGCGTGCAGCTGGGCGGCGACGACTTCTACCTGGCCTCGTGCTCGTCCAAGACGGTCGTCTACAAGGGCCTCATGCTGGCCGAGCAGGTCGCGGCCTTCTACCCCGACCTCTCCGACGAGCGCACGGTGTCGCGCCTGGCCATGGTGCACTCGCGCTTCTCGACCAACACCTTCCCCACCTGGGATCGTGCGCACCCGTTCCGCCTGATCGCCCACAACGGCGAGATCAACACGCTCTCGGGCAACCGCGCCTGGATGACCGGGCGCGAGGCGCTGCTCGAGAGC
>JBKJOI010000060.1:0-9141 GCA_046595695.1 Haliangiales bacterium
ACGGCGACCTGAACGGCGACGGTCTCTCCGACGTGGTGCTGTCGAAGGGCCAGATCGCGACGGTGTTCCTCAACCAGGGCGACGAGTTCCAGGCGCAGGCGGTGCCCGGGCTCGCCAACATCCCGTTCGCGTTTGGCTACCCGATCATCGGTGACCTGACCGGCAGCGGTAACCCGCAGGTGGTCTTCGTCGACGGTCTGCACGCCAAGGCGATCGATCTGTCGGTGGCGTCGACGGGCCTGCTGCGCAAGGCCGACGACGGCAAGGGCACCACGGTCAGCTTCGGCTACAAGCGGGCGCGGCCCGAGCCCGGTCTGGGCTACCGCTACGCGCTGCTCGATTCGCTGACGGTGGCGTCGGCGGGCTACGAGCCGGTCACCTACCGCTACGGCTACGCGCAGGCGGTGTGGCACTCGGTGGGGCGCTACCTGGTCGGCTTCGGCCAGACCGCCAAGAGCTCGCCGTTCATGGACGAGAAGGTCAGCTTTCACAACGACGACCAGGTCGCGGGCATCGTGACCGGCACCGTGACGCGCGACGAGCGCACGCCTGGCATCGAGAAGTTCTCGCAGAACGCGTTCACCGGCGCAATGTTCCACGGCCTGCCGTTCCGTCGCCAGGCGGCCAGCGAGACCGGCGTGCGCGCCTACGACGGCACGAGCCCGGTCGTGACCCGCGTCGACTACGAGGCGTACGAGCGCGCGGTCTGCCCGGTGCGCGTGGCCACGACGCTGCCCGGCAGCTTGCTCGTCAAGGAGGAGACGCTGGCCGAGGTGCCCGCGCTCGACGACGAGCTGCACTGCCTGGCCGCCGCGCAGCGGCTGACCGGCGTGCACGACGATGCCGCGCGCGACTTCGACTACCGCATCGACATCGCGCGCGACGACCTGGGTCAGATCACTCAGGTCACCCAGCAGGGGCCCCAGGGGCCGTTCGTGCTCCAGCAGAACCTCTACGACGCGAACGGTCGACTGACCCATAGCGGCGCGCCTGGCCGCGGTCAGGCCCAGGCGGCCTACGACGGCCAGGGCCGCATGATCCAGGTTACCGGCGCCGACGGCGTGGTCACCCGCCTCGCCGGCATCGATCCCGTAACCGACGCGCTCAGGACCATCCAGACCGATCGCGGTGGAGCGGCGCCGGCTTCGGTGTTCTACGGCTACGACGGCCTCGAGCGCCTCGAGCGCAGCTGGGATGACTTCTCGGGCTCGAGCGCGGCGCTGCCGACGCAGCGGCTGTCGTACCGCTTCGCGACGGCGACGCACCCGGGCCAGGTCTCGACCAGCCTGCTCGTCGACGGCACGAGCGGCATGACCCGCGACACCGCCGACCTCATGTCGGCGGACGGTGAGCTGGTCGCGAGCGCCAGCTGGGCCGGCGCCTGGAACGTCACCAAGCTGGTCCGCTCGGATCGTCCCAACGTCACCAGCTATAGCTTCGCACGCGCGCCCATCGCCGGCCTGAACGGCCTGGCCGCGACCACCTGGGCCGGGCTGTACGCGACCGGGGCGACCGTGCTGAGCGCGACGATCGGCGCCACGTTCGGCTACCCGGCCTCGGTCGAGACGCTGCACCAGGCGGGCGTCTCCGGCGATACCACGACCTCGTGGCAGCTCGCCGGCGACCGCTTGATCGTGCGCACGGTGCACAACGGCACCCACGTGCGCGAGGCGGCGCAGGACGCCTCGGGCCGGATGCTCTACCTCAAGGACGAGGCGGGCGTCGAGTACCACTACGCCTACGACGGCCTCGGTCGTCTGGTCTCGGCGATCACGCCCGACGGCGCGCAGACGCTCTCGTTCGACGGCTACGGCCGTCCGCTCGTCGTGCGCCGTGACGCGCTCGCGACCGTGGCCTACGCCTACGATCCGTCGAGCGGCATGCCCACCTCGGAGCAGCTGCTGACCGCGAGCGGCACCCCGGTGCGGACGCAGTCCACCGAGTACGACGCCATCGGTCGCGTCGCGCACGTCACCCACCGGCAGGACGGCGGCGGCGAGGAGCGCGACTACTGGTTCGAGTACGACGGCCACGGCACCGAGGGCGCCGGCACCAACGTCGCGGGTCAGCGCGGGCAGCTCTCACGGGTGTCGACGCCCGGCTACGAGCGGCGCGTGAAGATCGACCGCGGCGGGCGCGTCGCCCGCACCACGGTGCGCCTCGGTAACGGCTGGCGCGAGATCGGGACCGCGCCCAGCTACCGCGCCGACGGATCGATCGCGTCCAGCCACGTGACCATCAAGAAGGCCGACGGGACGCTCGCGCTCGACAGCACCCGTGCGGTCGAGCTCGACGGCTTCGGCCGCGAGTCGCGCTTCCTGGTCGACGGCCAGCCGATCTACACGCTCGGCTACGACGGCGAGGGGCGGCTCGAGCGTGCGCAGCTGATCGACGGTCACACCATCGTCTTCGACTTCGACCCCGCCACCCACGAGCGCCGCGGCTACCGCGTCGAGGGCCCCGTGCAGGACGGGGGCGTCGCCTGGGACCTGAACCCGCGCGGCCTGGTCGCCGCCGAGACCTTCACCACGACCGGCGAGCCCAACCGCCGCGCCTACGACTACGACGCGCGCGGCTTCCTAGCCGGCTCCAGCGACGACACGGGCACGGCCAGCTATAGCTACACCGCGTCGGGCCTGCCCGCGTCGATCACCGACGTGGCGGGCACGCGCAACGTGCACCGCACCGGCGCGGAGCTGGAGGTCGGTGGCGAGACCTACCGCTGGGACGCGGTCGGCCGCGTGATCCAGAAGGGCGACCTCACGCTCGAGTACGGCCCCACCGGCAACCTCGAGCGCGCGCGCCGCGGCACCAAGGTCATGACCTACGTCTACGACGAGGCGGGAAACCGCGTGCTCAAGTCGATCGACGGCGTGCCCGCGATCGGCTTCGTCGGCGGCGGCGTGCTGACCGATGACGAATTCGTGGAACCGGTGCAGATCGGCGGGGTCACCATCGGCCTGCTCAGAAACGGCGTGTTCACCACGCTGCTCACCGACCCACGCGGCACCCCGACCCTCGACCAGGACGGCGCGCCCTACCTGGCGACGCCGTACGGCCTGCGCACCGCGCACGCCGGGCTGGCCGAGAGCATCGACTTCGCGCGCCTCGGCTACGACGCCGACCTCGGCACCGTGCGCATGGGTGTGCGCGACTACGATTCGAAGCTGTCGCAGTTCTGGTCGGCCGATCCGCTGTTCCTGCGCAGCCTGGACAAGTGCCAGGAGAGCCCGGTGCAGTGCAACCTGTTCGGCTACGCGGGCAACGATCCGCTCGGCTTCGTCGACCCGAGCGGCGAGGAGCGCGTCGAGGTCACCAAGCACCGCAGCGCGCCCGCCGAGATGCCCGAGCTGCAGAACGGCCAGCTCTTGCTGGTCACGCGCAGCTACGCGCCGTTCGACACCTTCGGCGGCGGCTTCGAGGGCGACGACCGCGGCCACAGCACCGACCTGGGCGCGACCGCCCGCATCCACCAATGGACCATCATCGACTTCAAGAACGGAACCGCCGAGACGTGGGTGTGGAGCAGCCCGACGCGGGCGGTGGGTCTCTTTGCCGAGACCATGGCGAGCCCCAATTCGGGCACGGCGAGACCCGACGCGGTGACCAAGCTGTACTTCGACTACGACATCGTGGCGGTGACGTCGCACTACTGGGGCAACAACCCGATCGTCGCCAAGTCACCCGACATCGACGTCCACACCGCGACCTTCTTCCGGCTCACCGGCGAAGTGGACGCGAAGGGCTACCTGAACCTGGAGATCAGCGGCAAGATCTCGGGTGACACGTTCCCGAACGCCGAGTCCTTCATCATGGATCCCGAGGGCAACGTCGTGAAGCTGGGCGACTACCAGACGGATGGCGGGCCGCGTTCGGGCCCGATGGTCCGCCTGCCCGGCGACGACAATGATCCGATGGCCGACTTCAAGGTGACGGCGAAGATCCATACCGACAACGGCACCTTCAAGAAGGAGTACACCCGCTCCAACAAGGGCCACTAGGGGAGATGGAGAGCCCGCGGGCGCCAGGCCGCACTCGGCGCACTCGGCGCTCTCGGTGCTCTCGGTGGCTCATCTCTTCCCGCCCGCCTCACCTCTGACCGTCTTACAACCCGTTCAGCGCGCGGCCGAACTCGACGCTGGCCGCGAAGCCGATGAGCGTCTTCACCTGCGGCGCGCCGCCGATGAAGCCGTCCATGTCGGCGAGCGGTCCGCCGGTGGGCATCTTGGGCAGCTCGTCGTCGAGACGGGTCAGCAGACGCGCCGCGGTGCGCAGGTCGGGCGTGGCCATGAGGCCGACGCGCCGCGCGGTCTCCTCGACCGCGACCAACGCACGCCGGCCGATGCTGGCGCCGGCGTCGGGCGCCACGAGCGGATGGGTGGCCAGCGCGCGCGCCCAGCGGGCGCGCGTGGCGTCGTCGGCGCCAGCGCGCAGCTTGTCGACCAGGTCCGCGACCACCGGATCCGCGGCCGGATCGGCGTCGGGCGCGGCCGCGAGCAGCGCCGGCACCAGCGCCTCGACGAACCCCGGCACCTCGGAGTGCGCCAGCGCGCAGATCAGCCGCACGCCCGGCCGCGTCATCTCGAGCAGCGTCGCGAACAGCAGGTTGATCTCGGGGATGGGCAGGAGCTGCAAGAGCTCGGAGCGCACCACCACGGCGGGACCGTCGGCATCGAGCACACGGTACGGCGCGGCCAGGCCCTGCGCGCGCCACAGCGCCGCGCCGGAGAGCCCGAGCTTGTCGGCGAGCGTGCCGAAGGTCTTGCCGAGCGCGGTCCGTCCGTCGGCCTTGCTGGCGCCGCTCGCGCCCGCGGCCTCGGGCGTGCTCGGCCCGAGCGGCACCAGGACGTCGACCTCGGCGAGGATCTCGATCAGCGCCGCGTCGATCCCCGGGTGGCGCACCCGCTCGTGCGTGTCGGGCGCGAGCGACTCGACGTTCTCGAGCTTCTCGTACTCCTTGCGCAGCTCGAGCACGAGGCCCTTGAGCTGCGCGTCGGGGATGGTGAGCCCGGCGAGCGGCGAGAGCAGGCACCACGCGAGCCGGCGATCGCCCGATTCGGCGATCTTCTTGCCCAGCTCGCCCAGCCGCGGCGTCCACGGGCCGTTGGTGGCCAGGAGGCCGGCGATCACGCTGCGGCGCTCGCGCTCGCGCGCCGGATCGTCGCCGTAGACCTTGAGCAGCTGCTCGTAGTCCTCGGGCAGCGGGGCGAGCTCGATGGCCTGCTTGAGGTAGTGCTCGGCGCGATCGGTGTCCTGCAGCTTGTTGCCGGCGATGCGCGACAGGTTGCGCAGCGCCGACGCGCGCTCCTCGGGCGTGCCCGACTCGGTGCGCGCCTCGAAGATGTCGAGCAGCTGCGCCCACTCGCCGCGCTTCTCGAGCAGCGCCGCCAGGCCGCCCAGGGCCCCGGGCGCGCCCGGGTCGTACGACAGCGCCATGTCGAAGGCCTCGATCGCCTGCTCCTCGACGCTGCCGGCGAGCAGGTCGCCGCGCGCGGTCCACAGCTCAGCCAGCTCACGGGCCAAGGTGGCGCCGGGCAGGAGCTTCTCGATGACCTCGAGCGCCTTCTCGGCGCGGCCGTTCTTCTGGTAGAGCCTGAGGCCCCGGCGGAACAGGTCGCGATCGTCGTCGACGACCGCGAGCGCGCGCTCGTAGCAGACGCCGGCCTCGTCGGCGGCGCCCATGGCGTCCTCCCACAGCCGGCCTAGGCGCGCGTAGAGCTGACCGCGGTGCTGCGGATCGACGGCCACGAGCAACGCCTGGGTGTAGTGCTGGATGGCGGCGGCATGGCGGCCCTTTTGCGCCAGGGTGTCGGCGAGCGCGTTCAGCGCGCCCGAGTGCAAGGGATCGATGCGCAGCGCGTCGCGCAGGTCGGAGATCGCCTGCTCCTCGTTGCCCAGGCGCGACGCGAGCGCGCCGCGCTGGTAGGTCGCGTGCAGCTTCTCGGCGTCGCCGAGCGCCTCGCCACGATCCGAGAGCACGCGATCGAAGATGGCGTGCGCGCCGGCCAGGTCGCCGCCGGACAGCCGCTGATCGGCGACCGCGAGCGCGGCGGCCGGGTAGGGCGGGCACAGCTCGTGCGCGCGCCGCGACAGGCGCGCCGCGGTGGCGCCGTCGCCGACCGCGAGGCTGGCCTCGGCGAGCCGCTGGATGCGCTCGGCGTGCTCGCGCAGCCGGCCGGGCTCGGGCGCCTGCTTGCGCTCGTAGGCCTGCAAGGACGCCGCCTGCCCGGCGAGCGCGCCGCCGTCGTCGTCGGCCGCGGTCGCCAGGGTCGCGAGCGCGTCCCACGCGGTGTACGAATCGGGATCTACGGCGACCGCGCGCTGGAACCAGCCGGTCGCGGCGAACGGATCCACCGCCTGGGCCTCGACGCCGCGCCCACACAGCCGCGCCGCGCGCTCGTTCCAGGGCAGCCG
The DNA here is from genome assembly GCA_046595695.1 of Haliangiales bacterium. Lineage (GTDB taxonomy): Bacteria > Myxococcota_A > Polyangia > Haliangiales > SHYZ01 > JBKJOI01. Next base: position 6,415 of record JBKJOI010000060.1, read on the forward strand.
GGCCTCATCGGCCTCGGGCAGGAGCGCCGCGCCGGCGCGCCAGTTCTTGGAGCGGCGACCGATCGCCTTGAGCGCCTCGACCGCCGGATCGCACCTGGGGTCGAGGTGGCGCGCGTCGCGGTAGAGCTCGGCGACCTTGGCCGGTTCGCCGCGCTCGTCGGAGGCCTCGGCGAGATGGCACAGGATGAGCGCGCCGAGCGCGCCGCCCTCGTGCTTGGCCTGCTCGGTGCGCAGCTTCACGTAGCCGGCGAAGTCGTCCTGGCGCAGGCGCAACGACGCCAGCGCGGGCAAGAGCTCCGCGTCGGCCTTGCCGCGCGCGCGCCGCACGTCCTGGATGCGCTGCGCGTCGGCGAGGCGGCCCAGGCCGCAGTCGTAGAGGCGCGCCAGCTCGTCCTCGATGGTGCTGCGCTCGGCTGTCAGCTCCTCGTCGGTGACGGCGGAGGCGCGGCCCTCGCTGGCGAGGGCCGCGAGCTGGCCCTCGAGCACGGTGGCCAGCTCCTCGTGGCGGCCGGCGGAGCGGTAGAGCGCCTTGAGGCGCCGGCGCGTGTCCTCGTCGCCGGGGCGCTCCTCGAGCAGCCGGCGGCACAGCCGCTCCATGCGCGCGTCGTGCCCGGCGGGGCCGGGCTCGGCGTGCTCGTCGGTGAGCGTGATGGTGCGCTCGAGCGCGCCGATGCGTTCGTCGGCGCCGGCGAGCGCGGCCGAGCGCGCCTCGTGCAGGTCGAGCAGCGCACTCCAGCTCTTTTGCAGGGTGAGCAGGCGGGCGAGCGGCTCGAAGCCGGGCCCGGCCGCACCGGCCTCGGCGACCAGCGTCTGCAGCGTGGCGGCGGCGGCGGGGACGTCCTCGAACGCCTCCTCCTGCAGCTTCGCGAGCGCGAGCTGCAGCTCCACGCGCGGCGCGCCGGTGGCGCGCGCCAGCTGAAGGCGCAGCCGGCGCGACTCGAGCGCAGGATCCGAGGTGCCCTCGGTCAGCGAGCGCACGCCTTCCAGCGCGGCCTCGTTGGCCGGGTCGAGCTCGAGCAGGAGCCCGTAGGTGGCGAGCGCGGTCTCGGGATCGGCGAGCTGCTCGCGCGACAGCTGCGCGATCTCGAGCAGGCGCGTGGCGCGCTCGGCGGAGGTCACGCCCGGCGCGCTCTCGCCAGCGGCGCCCGCGGTGGTGAGATCGATCCAGCGGCTCAGGGAGTCGCGCAGCTCGCTCCACGCCTGGTGCTCGCGCTGGTGGCTGATGACGACCTCGAGCGAGGGCATCTCCGATGGGTTCAGCTGCAGGATGCGCCGGTGCGCGTCGAGCGCCTCGTCGGGGCGCGCGAGCTTGCCGCCGGCCAGCGCGGCGGTGCGGCGCAGGAGCTCGAGCCGGCGCGAGGGATCCCCGGTGCGCGCCGCGGCCAGGCGTAGCGCCTGCGCCAGCGCGTTCTCGCGGCTGGTGGCCGCGGCGAGCCGCTCGATCTGCTCGAGCAGCGGCGTCGAGGTGGGTGAGAGCACGAACGCCTCCGCGTACAGCTCGAAGGCGCGGCTGGGGTCCTTGCGCTTGTGCTCGTGCAGCTCGGCCAGGCGCGCGAGCTCGTCGGCGGAGGCGGCCTCGCCGGCCGCGCGCACGCGCGCCTCGATCACCGGCACGACCTTCTCCCACGCGCCCTGCTCCTCGGCGGCGGCGAGGATCTGCTCGCCCAGCTCGGGCTGCCCGGGATCGAGGCGGTGGATGGCGATCAGCTGATCGAGCGCGCCGGCCGGGCTCTCCAGCCGCAGCGCGTGCACGCCGTGGCGCGCGCGCAGGAGCGAGACCCGCTCGGCGGTCGAGCCGGCGCGGTCCCAGAGCTCGGCGTAGAGCGCGTCGAGCTGGCGCCACAGTGAGCGCGCCGCGGCCAGCCGGCGCGCCTCGGAGAGCGCCTCGGCGTCGTGCGGATCGAGCGCGAGCATGCGCACGCACTCCTGGAAGGCGCGCTCCTTGTCCTTGATCTGCTCCTCGCAGATCTGCGCGCGCTTCTGCAGCGCGGCGCGGCGCGCCTCGACGGGCGCGCCCGCGCGCGCCGCGACGTCGAGCAGCGCCAGGTGATCCTCGTGGCGGCCGGTGACGCCGGCCAGTCGTGCCAGGTTGTCGAGCGCGGGCGCGAGCGCCGCGGGATCGTGGCCGGTCTCCTCGAGGGTCAGGAAGGCGCGGTTGGCGTCGCCCAGGCGATGCTCGTACAGCTCGGCGAGCTTGCCGAGCAGCACGGCGCGCTCACCGGCGTCCACGGCCTCCGAGGCGAGCACCTGGTACACGGTGGCGAGGTCGGTCCACGCCTCGGGCGCGGCGGTCGCGTCGGCGAGCGCGGTCAGGGACTCCGGACTCTGGCCCGAGAGCCAGAGCAGGCGGCGCAGCGCGAAGAACTTGCCCAGCTTGTCGTTCGCGGGCACCAGCCGGGCCGCGGCCTCGGCGAGCGGCAGCCGCGCGGCCCGCGACTCGCCCGCGTTCGCGGCGGCGACGTCGAGCGCGCCAGCGGCGAGCCCGGCGGCGTTCTCGCCGTGGATGCGCACCAGCGCGGCGAGCGCGGTCTCGTCGAGCGGCGCCCAGCGCAGCACGCGCTCGTAGGCGCCGAGCGCGCCGGCGAGCTCACCGGCCCGCTCCCAGAGCTGGCCGACCTCGAGCGCGATCGCGATGCGCGTGGCCAGGTCATCGGTCGCGCGCAGCTGGTCCTCGAGCGCGCCGATGGCGTCGCGCGGGCCCTGCGACTGCCGGTGCCGGACCAGCGC
>JBKJOI010000326.1:0-3777 GCA_046595695.1 Haliangiales bacterium
TCGCCGGCTCGCCCGATCACTTCGCGGACGACGGCCGCCGGCCGTGGCACTCGGTCAACCTGCTCGTCTCGCACGACGGCTTCACGCTGCGCGATCTCCACGCGTGCAGCGGCAAGGAGAACGCCCAGCCGTGGCCGTACGGGCCCTCCGCGGGCGGCGAGAACAACAACCTGTCCTGGGATCACGGCGGCGACGCGGCGGCGCAGCGGCAGGCGGCGCGCACCGGCCTGGCGCTGCTCATGCTCTCGGCGGGCGTGCCCATGATCGTCGGTGGTGACGAGATGTTCCGCAGCCAGGGCTGCAACAACAACCCGTACAACCTGGACTCGCCGAAGATCTGGCTGGAGTGGCAGAACCGCGTGACCTACGCGGCGTTCGCGAGCTTCGCGGCGCGCCTGATCGCGTTCCGGCACGCGCACCCGGCGCTGCGCCCGGCCGACTGGTGGAGCGGCGCCACGGTCACCTGGTACGGCGAGGACGGGCAGCCCACCGGCGGCGCGGCCATGGACGACCCGAACCGGCACTACCTGGGCTGGCGCCTCGCCGCGCCCGCCGGCAGCGCGGAGCGCCACCTGTTCGTCGCCTACAACGGCGCGGACGCCGCGCTGCGCGTGACCCTGCCGGCGCGCGCGGCGCGGGCGCGCTGGTACCGCGTCGCCGACACCGGCGCCTGGATGGAGGGCGCGCACAACTTCCACGCGCCGGGCGACGAGTATCCGATGATGGGCGGGGCGTATGACCTGGGCGCGCGCTCGCTGGCGCTGTTCGTCGAGAAGTAGGCGGGGCAGCGCGAGGCGGGCGGCGCGGGGCGCTACGGCGCGGCGCAGGTCAGCGTGAACGCGCCCGTCGCGGGATCCTGCTGGCAACTCCAGCTGCAGGCCTCGTTGGTGAAGCACTCGCACGTCGCCTGCGCGTCGTCCACCAGGCACGCGCTCGGCAGCGCCCGGCACGCGAAGCTCTCCATGCCGCCGGGCGGGCCCGGGATGAAGCGCTCGCAGTACTGCTCGCTGCTGCAGGCGTAAGGGCCGCACGCGGTGCCGCCGCTGGTGTCGCGCGCCGAGCAGCTCAGGAAGCTCTGATCCTGGCACACGCAGCCCTGCGGCCCGCAGGTGCAGTTCGAGCCCTCGTAGAGCGGCGCGCAGTCGGCGCGGCCGATGCAGCCGGCCTCGTCGAGCGTGCCGCACGCGGGCGGCGGCGCGGCCGTCTCGTCGGAGCAGAGCTGGAAGCTGCCTGCGGTGAGCTCGCACAGCCCGTCGTCGCGGCAGTCACTGGACAGGTGGGTCGCGGTGCAGTCGTCGTGCTGCGAGCAGGCGAACGGGTCGAGCCCGCTGCAGCCGCCGCCGCGGATGGGGCCCGACGGCGCGCTCGCCCAGCACTCGGCGTACTCGACGATGAGGCAGTCGAGCCCGCTGCCCGAGCAGACGTCGACGTAGATCGCGCGGCAGCCGTCGGAGGCGCGGCAGGAGTCCTCGTCGAGGCCGGTGCAGAAGCTCTCGCAGGTGGCCCAGTCGGGGTAGAACGCGGGCGCCTCTTGCAGGCCGGCCGGGTCGCCCTCGTTCAGCGGGCGCACGCAGCCGCCGCCCCCGCCGCCCCCACCGCCGTAGCTGTAGTCGCACGCGCCGGTCTCGGGGTTGCGCAGGCCCTGCGTGGGGATCGGGTCGCGCAGGTCGTCGGTGCAGGCGTCGTCGTCGCCGACGCCGCCGAAGTAGAACTCGCAGCCGGTGAGCGCGAGCGCGAGCGGGATGAAGACGAGCGCGTTGCGGAGCATTCGCATGGTTATTCTCCCACCGTGCAGGTCTCGAAGTTCCAGTCGTCGCAGCTGCAGCCGGCCGGTGTGCAGGTGCAGTCGACGCCCTGGTAGAGCGGCTGGCAGTCGGCGCGCGCGATGCAGTTGGTCTCGCCGAGCGTCGAGCACGCGGGCGGCGGCGGCGGCGGCAGATCTTCGTCGGCGCAAGCGCGGAACGGGCCGACCGTCCAGTCGCAGCTCGCGTAGTCCATGCAGCCCGACCAGTCGCTCTCGTGCTGGGCGACACAGTCGTCGTGCTGCGAGCAGGCGTGCGCGTCGAGATCCTCGCACGAGCCGTGCACCGGGCCGCTCGGCGCGGTGGGCCAGCACTCGGTGTAGACGAGCTGCCAGGCGTCGACGTTGGGCGGGTACTGGTTGGCGTAGATGGCGCGGCAGGCGTCGGAGGCCTTGCACGAGGCCTCGTCGAGGTTCTCGCACGGGCCGTCGCAGAAAGCCCAGTCGGGGTTCGCGATGGGTGCGTCGGCGCCGTTGCCGGGATCCGAACCGCCGCCCGTGCCGGGGGCCGGCGAAGGCAGGCACGGGTCCCAGCCCCAGCTCTCGCACTTGCCCGACTCGGGGTTGCGCAGCGGCGGCAGCGGCGGGACCGGGACGCCCGGGCCGCCAGCGCCACAGGTCGAGCCCTCGGCGCGGCAGCTCGAGAACTCGCCCGGATCCGAGACGTGCAGGGCGGAGCAGTCGTCGTGGCGCGAGCACTCGTACGCGCCGAGCAACTCGCAGGCGCCGCCGCGCACCGGGCCCGAGGGCGCGGTGCCGACGCAGCGGCTGAACGACTCCACCCACGAGCACATGCCGTTCGGGCCGCACGCCTCGGCCGCGGTGTAGATGGCGCGACAGCCGTCGGAGGCGACGCACGAGTCCTCGGCGAGGCCGTCGCAGGCGCCGTAGCACTGCGCCCAGTCGCGCGCGGCGGGGTTCAGGGCGTCGGGCCGCTGCTCGAGATCGGAGTCGTTGCAGCCGCCCCCGCCGCCGCTCCAGTCACAGACGAGCGTGGCCGGATCGAGGTAGCCGATCCCGGCGCCGGGGTACTCCGCACTGTCACCAGCCTCGCTGCCGCTGCTGAAGCAGTCGTCGTCGCCGGGATCGTCGTCGCCGCCGAAATAGAACTGGCAGCCGGGAGCGAGCAACAGAACCGTCAAGGCCAAGGAACAGGTCGTCGTGCGGCGCATGGGCGGATCCTGAAGCAACGGCTGGGCCACCACACAACTCCTTGAAAGTACTGGTGGCCAAGGCACAGTCTCCTCAGAAATCCGATGGCTTGACACCATCGCCACCCCGGATTAACCCACGGGGACCCCATGCACCGTATCTACCTCGCGTTCCTGTGCTTCTTCCGCATCCTGTTCGGCAAGCCGCTGCCTGACGAGTTGTTGCCGCCGATGCCGACACCGCCACCGCTCGCGCTGCCCCAGGCACCGCAGAACCCGCTGCTCACGCAGAAGACGCTCAGCGTGGCTCAGATGTCGCCGCTGCCGCCCGCGCTCGCCAAGGCGCTCGGCCGCCCGCCCGCCGAGCCCTCGGTGCCCTCGGGGCCCACCGCGAAGGACGGCGCGCTGCAGCTCCTGGGGCTGCTGCAGCGTGAAGGCCGCCTGGTCGACTTCCTGCGCGAATCGATCGAGACCTACGACGACGCCACCGTCGGCGCCGCCGTGCGCGACATCCATCGCGGCTGCAAGAAGGCGCTCGACGAGCACTTCACCCTCGAGCCGGTCATGGGCGGCGCCGAGAACGATCGGGTCTCGGTCGCGGTCGGCTTCGACGCGGCACGACTGCGCCTGGTCGGCGACGTGAAGGGTCAGCCGCCGTTCTCCGGCGTGCTGCGTCACCACGGCTGGGCCGCGGTGAAGGTCAGGCTGCCGCAGCCGACCGGAACCGTCGACTACTCGGTGGTCGCGCCGGCTGAAATCGAGATCTCGTAGTATGCGGCGCAGCCGCCTCGATATGGGGGCCCCCTGGGGGGCGACATGAGCAAC
>JBKJOI010000440.1:0-7581 GCA_046595695.1 Haliangiales bacterium
TGGAGATCGAACGCCATGGCTAGCGGCTCGCCGGCCAGAGGTAGACGAGCCCGACCGGCTCGAGGCGGTGCAACGTCACGTGGTAGCCGCGCTCGACCAGCGGTGGCTCACGGTCGAGCTCGACGGCCATCTCGCGCAGGCGTCGATCCATGTGCCGGAGGTCATCGTCGAGCTGCTTTCGCTGGCGCTTGTCGACGGCCAGATCATCGGGTGAGAAGAGCGGAAGCTGGGTCGTGGCGGAGACGCGCTGCTGGATGGCCTGCCGCTGGCGCTCGAGGATCAGGCGGAGCTGCCCGGCCTCGTGCGTGCCGCGTGCCTTCAGCTTCTGCTCGGCGTCGTGCCGGCGCGCCTCGGCCTCGGCCTTCACGTGCGGCCACAGCGCCGAGAAGTCGCCCGACGCGCTGTCACGCAGCTTGGCAAGCACGGCCTTGGACACGCTCAGCTCGGGCGAGCGGGCGAGCAGCGTCTCGAGCTGCTCGAGCGCCTTGCGATCGGCATCCTCGGCGAAGGGCTTGAGGCCGCCCGAGCCGTCGAGCCAGCGCGCGCTCACCGCCACGAGCTCCTCGTGCAGGCGGCTGGCGCCGAAGCCGTAGAGCGTCAGGCGACCGAAGGCGATCACGCGGGTGAGCGCGTCCTGGTCGTTCTGGATCACCGTGACGCGCGCGAGGTCGCTCGCCGCGTAACCCTGCGCCATGAAACGCGCCAGGATGCGCTGCACGAACGGATGGTGCAGATGCAGATGGACGAGGTCCGAGGTCATCGAGCTGGGCGGCTCGAAGACGACGGGGAGCAGCGGCTGCTCGCGCCACTCCCAGTAGTCCTGGTCCGGCAGGCGCGGTGCCCGCAACGTGTCGAGCGTGCGCTCCCAGCCGGGCGGCATGACCGGGAGCGTGTAGCTCGCGCCCAGGCTGACACTTGATTCGGCGACGAGCGGCGTGGCGCCCGCCATCTCGAGGCCGACGTCGATGGCGTCGCGCAGGTGCGCCACGTCGAAGCTGGCAACGGCGCGCGAGCGGTTGAGGATGTCGCTCGCGGCCTCGACGTCCTCGCGGTGCCGCTCGGTCTCGGCGAAGCCATCGAGCTCGTCGGCCGCGGTCTGGATGAACTGCTCGACGGCGCCGCCGAGGCTCTCGGCGCTGTCGAGGCGCGCGAGGCTCTCGTCGTCGATGCCGTCGTCGAGCGCGTCACCGAGCTGCTCGGCGATCACCGTGCCGAGCGAGCCGAGCTCGCGCTGGATGCGGTCGACCTTCTTGACCAGCACCGCAAGGACGCGGTCCTCGACCCGCTGCGGGTAGATGAAGTAGTGGCAGTAGACGTGCTTCTCCTTCTGCAGCGTGCGGTCGATGCGCCCGTTGCGCTGCTCGAGGCGACCCGGATTCCACGGGATGTCGAAGTGGAACAGGTTCGAGCAGTGGCCCTGCAGGTTGACGCCCTCGCGCGCGGCATCGGTGCAGAGCAGAATGCGCACCGGGTAGCGGTCGGGTGGGCCGTTGAACGCGCGCTGGACCGCGTCGCGCTGCTCGTCAGACATGCCGCCGTGGAAGTCCATGATGCGCAGCTCGGCGCCGTCGCTGCCGTCGATGGCCGCGTGGAGCTCGTGGCGCAGGTAGCGCTTCGAGTCGGCGTACTCGGTGAACACGATGAGCCGCGTGTCGGTCCACCTGCGGTCCGCCTTCTTCGCCGCGCGGTCCACTCCGCCGATCGCGGCCGCCGCGCACTGGTGGCGGCGAATCCAGTCGACGAGCGCGAGCACCTTGGGGCTCGGGGCGTTGCGGTGCTGCTCGGCGAGGTCGAGCATCTTCGCGAGCAGCTGGCGGGCGCTCGTCGGCACCGTGACCGCGTGGTGGTCGGCGCGCGCCTCGTCGTCCTCGGAGTCGTCCTCCGAGCCGTACTCCTCGGTCAGCACGGCGCTGGTGTCGTCGAACGCGAGCTGCGGCTCGGCCGCGGCCAGCCCGGGCGCCACGGTGTCGGCGTGCTTGCGGAGCGTCCGGGCGAAGGCCTCGATGCTGGAGAGCAGGCGCTTCTGCAGGTTCACGAGCGCGAGCCGTCCGCGCCGGCCCTTGACGCCGGCCACGGCCGCGTACTGGCGGAGCAGCTCGGAGAGCGCCAGGTCGGCCGTGGTGCTCTCGCCGAGATCGTGGCGGTCGTCGCCGACGAGCACGCCCTCGCGGGTCGTGAGGTAGCGCGCCGTCCACCCGCTCTGCGGCCGCGTCGGATCCGCGGTCGGCAGCGTGATCTGCACGACGTTGCGGTCGGGGTAGTCATCCGAGAGCTCGAGCGCCTTGATGTCGCGCTTGAGCCGGCGGACCATGACCTCGTCGAGGACGGCGCGGTTCTTGACCGGCACGCCGCGCGTGAAGCGCTGCGGGTCGAGGATCTCGAGCAGCGCCGAGAACGAGTTCGAGTGGCCGTTGTGCGGGGTCGCCGACAGGAACAGGCGGTGCTCGAAGCGCGGCGCGACGTCGCGGATGACCTGGGTCGTCTCCGAGTCGACCGCGTACTTGGTCGCCGACGCCGGCGCCGCGTTGTGCGCCTCGTCGACGACCAGCAGGCTGCGCCGCGCCTGGTCACCCAGGTGGGCCAGGAGCAGATCGCGGTACTCCGGCCGCCGCAGCGTCTGGTACGAGATGATGAAGCGCGGGTAGGTCGTCCACGCGTTGACGCTGAAGCCGCGCTCCTGCCGTCGCCGGCCTGCGAAGGCCCGGTTGTAGATCTCGAAGCGCAGGCCGAAGCGCTTCTCCATCTCGCCCTGCCACTGCAGACACACCGAGGCCGGGCACACGATCAGGATCTGGTCGATGCGCTGCCGGAGTAGCAGCTCCTGCATCACCAGCCCCGCCTCGATCGTCTTGCCGAGACCCACATCGTCCGCGATGAACAGGTTGGCCCGCGGCAGCTCGAGCGCCTTCATGAGCGGCACGAGCTGGTGCCGCATCAGCTTGATGCCCGCCCGGAAGGGCGACTGGAACAGCTTCCCATCCGTCGAGGTCACCGAGCTCCACTTGAGCGTATGGAGGTACGCCGCGAAGTGCCGCGGCGGGTCCAGGCGCGCCACCGTGCCGAGCCCCTTGTCCTCCGGCTTGACCACGCGCGCCCCGAGCTCGCGCTCCCACAGCACCTCGAGCTTCCGCCCCGCCGCGTCGTCGTCGAGGCACACCAGCCCCACGAGCGTTTGCTGCCCCGGCTCGGGCGCCGGATGCACGCTCTCCACCATGTACTGCCGGTGTCGCACGATCGCGACGTCGCCCGCGTAGGGCAGACCCACCGCGTGGTGCAGCTGCCGCTCGTCCTCCCCGTGCGCGGGTTTGGGGGCGACGCCGAGCCGCTCCATCAGCTCGGCGCGCGAGCGACCGTTGTGGTCGAGCGCATGGGCCCGGCAGGCCGCACGCAGCTCGTCGCGCGTCATCCGCGGCAGAAGGTTGTCTACGCTCGGCTGCGCCGCGAGGATGCCGGCCACCTGCGCCGCCTTCTGAGCCCCCGGCGGCAGCGTCAGGTGGAGCTCGCGCGCGAGCCGACTCAGCCGAGCCTTGGACAGCGCCCCAAGTACTCCCGCAGCGGTTACCCCCATGGCGCGGTCATTCTAGAGGGTTTCGGCGAGGGGCGGGTGTGGTTCGGAGGTCGAGTGCATCAGTCACGGGCGCGCTGGCGCGCACCGGGCGTGCGCCCTGGGTCGCAGAAACCTACCGGCGGGTGCCAGGCGGAATCAACTCACTCGGGAGCAAAGAATGCCTTTGTCTCGCGCAGCGACAGGAGCTGTCGGCGCTGCGCCGCGTTCTCTTTCAACAGCGCCTCGACGTCGACCACGGCGGCCACCAGATCACACCGCGCGATCCGTGTCGATCCCCCTATCGCGTGGCTTCGACGGGCGCGCGCCGATACCAGCCGCGTAGCGCCGCCGTGAAATCGATGCCGGCCAGGAGCGACGCGAACGTCGAGCCGTCGATCTGCACCTGCGTCGCCGCGTCGTCGAGCGGAGGCAGCTGAAAGCTCCCCGCCTCGAGGCGCTTCGCCAGGAGGCACCAGCCCGAGCCGTCGAACCACAGCGCCTTCGCCAGCCGACGCCGCTTGTTCATGAACAGGTACAGGTGTCCGTCCACCGGGTCGAGCCCGAGCCGCCGCACCGCACCGGCCAAGGCGTCGAACGAGCCGCGCATGTCGAGCGGCTCCACCGCGACAAAGACCCGCACCGTCGGCGGCAGGCTCAGCACGAGCGCAGCACCTCGAGCGACCGGCGAAGCGTCCCAAAATCGACGGCATCGTCGAACTCGAGACACACATCACCGATCCGCAGGACGTACCGGCTCGCCGTCCTCATCGCTCGAAGCGCGGCACCGAGGTCGCCGCGCCTCTCTACTCGCTCGTCGAGTCGGCGAAGCTCGCCGGGATCGTGCCGCACGAGTTCCTTCGGATCGCGGTGCTCGCGCCGAGACGAGGGTTGCCTGCACCGATTCCGATCGACCTCGTCGATCCCGAACGACGCAAAGTGTACGAGCCGCTGATCGACGAGATCGCGCGAGCCAGGCAGAAGGACCTCCACGATCTCGCCGAGGCGATTGCGAACCCTTCGTTCGTCGACGCACTTATCGACGATTGCTGATTGACGCAGCTCGCTCGAACTCGAGACGCAGCGCGGGTCGCGCTGACGCCCGCGTCGGCGACCGCGATCCGTCGGAACCGATCGAGGCGAATCCGTCGCTGGCGCCCAACGTGACGGCCACTCGGAATCGCTGAGCGGCAATTTCCACCACGGCTACGGGGCGTGCTTCCTTCCCGAGGGCCTGGCCGCGACCACGCTAGCGTCGCCGAAATACGCACGGATCACACGCCGGCCGCGCCGCTGCGCGAATCACCCTTACGGCCTGGCGTGCCTCGGCTGGTAGTTACATCCGGTCTCGTACTTCGCCCATCGCTCGCCTCCATGGCTTGGCCACGTCCCCGATGGACGGGCTCAATCCACAGCGTCGATCCGTTGAAGCCCCCGCGCCTCACCTTCGCGTGAACGCTCGCTGTCTTGCGACATCAGGCCGAGTTCTGCGCAACAGGCTGTCGGTCAGCGACTGCGCCTACGCTCTCACGGCGTAGCCGGGCACGGTCCCAGGTTCGCCTCCACCACGGCCAGATCCGCTTCGTCGGTGTCGCCGTCTTGGTCGAAGTCGTAGGTGCTCGAGCCGCTCCATTCGGCGAGGATCCGAGTGAGCTCGGCAAAATCCGTCGCGTCGACCACGCCGTCGCCGTTGCCGTCGCCGGGGCAGGCGACCTGAGAGGCGAGCACGGACTCGAGCTCAGCGACGAGGGCGTCGTAGCGCGCTTGCGCCTCGGGGAGGAGATCATCAGCGAGCAGGTTGCTGTTGGCGCGATCGAGCGTCGGCATCGGCGTGGCCTGATCGATCAGGTAGAGTTCATCCGTCGTGACGCCGACCCCGGTCTCACTGTCGACGTCGAAGTCGAGGGCCCGGTTTCGGACCAGCTTGTACTCGTCGTCGCGCACCGCCTGATAGACGGTAGGCGCCATCGCGATGCGGTTGGTCTCGTAGCTCGCGCTGTCGTCGTTGTAGATCGCGCGGTTGACCTCCCAGCAGTGCTCGAGATCGGGCTCGAGCACATCGGGATGATCAGCCCCCACGCCCCACCACACGCCGCCGTTGTCCTCGCACACTGACTTGCTGACGGGAGTGTGCGAACAGGAGCTGCCATTGAACACGCACGGACCGTTCACGGCGCCATTTGCCTGGAGGTTGAGCCCGCCCTGCGTGAAGTTGTAGTCGCGGATGCTCTCCTGAGTCGGGTCGGTCAGATAAGGCAGTATCGCCTGCGCGTCGGTGCCGCGCGGGACTGCCTCGCCGAGGTCGACCTCGGCCAGAGCGGCGAAGAGCCCGAACACGTCGGTGGTGTTCACCATGTGCTCAACGTCACGCCCCGGTTCTGCGGCCAGCGGCCCAGACACGATGAGCGGAACCCAGACGCCGGTCTGATACGCAGAGCCCTTGGCGCGGGTCGGATCGAATGGGAGCCTGACCGTGGGCCCGAAGGAGCCGTTGTCGCCGACGATGACGACCATCGTGTCGCTGGTCGCTGGGTCGTAGATCAGGCTGCCATCCTCGGCGCGGGTGGCGATGCCGACCTCGACGAGCAGCCGACCGAGCTCGGTGTCGAGGGCCTCGATCATCGCGTCGGAGAGGCGACGCTGGTTCATCTGATTCGCGCAATCGTTGGTCAGCGTGCTGCCGATGTCCGAGCGCAGGAGATCGCCGGGCGGACGCTGCAGTGGCGTGTGCGGCGAGCTGAAGCTGAGCGTCGCCATCCACGGCGCCTCGGCGCCCGCGCGCGCGTTGATCCACTCGATCGCCGCGTTCACTTCGATCGTCGAGCGGAAGCCGCGGCCCCGCGGATCGAGCAGCGTTGCCTCTTCCACCGCGTCGTCGCTGTTGACCACGAGCGGCGATACGTAGTGCGCGTTGTTCCGATCGAACACGATGCCCTCCGGCGGCGTCGCCTCGCAGGTGGCGTCGGGCACCAGCACTCCGCCGAGCGTCAGGCATTGCAGACCGGCCGGATCGCCGGCGGCGTTGGTGCCGGAGATCACGACGCAGCTCGTCGCGCCTTCTGCCTCGGGGCGATAGCAGGCGCCGGCGTCGGCGCCGCCGGGCTCATCACCCGGTGGCACGAAGCCGCACGAATACGTCCCTTCGGCGGCGATGCCGCCGGCGGTAGTGTCGATCGAGCCGGGGAGACCGCCGGTCCAACCGTAGAAGTGATCCCATCCAAGCTGCGCCGGCGTGCCGTTACCAGCCTCGTTGTGGTCCGGCCCGGCGAGGTGGAACTTGCCGAACATGGCGCTCTCATAGCCGGCGCCCGCCAGCACCTTGGGGACGGTCATCTCGTACGGATCGACCTGCGAGTTGGCGAGGTCGTTCGGCCCGATTGCTTGGAAGATGTTGTTGCGGAGAGGATAGCGCCCGGTCATCAACGCCGAGCGGCCCGGCGAGCATTCGGGCATCGACCACGTGTTGCGAAAGCGCACGCCCTCGGCGGCGATCCCATCGATGGTCGGCATCGCCGGCGCACTTGGGCCGCCGTAACCCATCGACGCCATCTGATCGACGCCGACGTCGTCCATGATGACGAAGAGGATGTTCGGCAAACGCGTGGGCTCGGGGCCGGCGTCGACCATCGCATCGACCGTCGCGTCGGGCCCGGAGTCGGACTTGGAGCTGCACGACGCGACGAGCATCGCGGTCGCGAGCCATAAGGAAGTGGCGAACGCTTGGCCAAAATGACTGTGACGGCTCATAGCGCACTATGGTCGCCCCATCCGTCGCATACCGCAACTGGGGACAAGAGATTGGCGACTACGTCGTGCAGTCGACGTCGTTCAGTCGCCCACACGCCCTGACCCCGCGCGGGCCTGGATCACCAGCGGATCCTCCGGGTTCTGCGCGGCAAGCTCGGCGAGCCGCGCGTCGGCCTCGGCACGTAGGCCGTCGGCTCGCAGGTAGGCGATCAGCAGCTGCCGCAGCGCGCGGTTCGCCGGCTGGCGGATGATGAGATTGCGTAGCAGCACGAGCCCCGCTTGCGCTTCGC
>JBKJOI010000455.1:0-5588 GCA_046595695.1 Haliangiales bacterium
CGGTGACGCCGAGCGCGGCTTCACCGGGGCCGGCCCCGGCACCACCGCGCCCCTCGGTATGGCGGGCGCGCCCGCGCCGGGGCGTGGTGGCTCGGCCGCCGCACCGCGCGCGGGCCACCCCTGGCTGCTGGTCGCGGGCGGCGCGGTGGGCGCGGGCGCGCTGGCGCTCACGCTGGCGCTCGCGCTCGGCGGCCGCGAGGCGGCGCGCAAGCCGCCGCCCGAGATCGGTGGCGTCGTCGGCGGCCACGCGGCGGTGTCGATCACCAGCGTGCCGCCCGGCGTCGAGGTCCTGCAGGCGGGCACCGTGATCGGCAAGACGCCGACCAACTGGCGCGCGCCCGCCGGCCAGAAGGCCGGGCTCGACTTCCGCAAGCCCGGCTACCACGCCGCGCACCGCGACGTCGAGGTCGCGCCCGAGCTCGCGCTCGACGTCCGCCTCGAGCCGATCGAGGCCTACGAGGGCGTCTGGCGCATCCCGGGCGGCAACCTGCGCCGCTTCGAGTTCTCCGGCGACTACATCGAGGGCTTCGCGCCCGCGCAGACGACCGATCCGCGCCCGGCGTTCCTGCGCCGGTTCGAGTACGTGCGCCAGGAGGGCGACGTGCTCACCTTCGCGGCCAGCGAGCCGCACACGCACGCCGAGGCGCCCGAGGAGCCGAGCTGTCGCTTCCCGCTCGCGACCGAGTACCGCTATAATCCCGCTATCGATCGGCTCGAGCAGCGTCGCCAGCGCGTCGAGTACGAGCTGCGCGGCGGCCGCTGCGTGGCCCGGCCGGGCGGCACGCTCGAGCCGGTGTGGACCGCCTGGGAGGCGTGCGAGCGGCTCGCGCGCGGCGGTGAGCCGACCGTCGCCGAATCGGCGGCAGGGGCGGGTGTGCCGGTCGATCCGCTGGTCAACGCGATCTCGCCCGGGCCGCAGGCGCCCGAGCTCGACGCCAAGACACCCGACAAGGGCAAGCAGGCGGCGCCGGACGAGCCCAGGCAAGACCTGAAGCAGGACCTGAAGAAAGGGCCCAGATCGCCAGCCAAGGCGCCGAAAGTCGCGCCCGTGCCGAAAGCGTCCCTCGATCCCGGCGCGAACGCGAACGATAAGCCCGATCCCGCCCTGGAGCAGCGTTACCTGGATCAGCAGGCGAAGGACAACACGGCGCAGCAACGTGCCAATCCGCCCGTGTCGGCGCCGTCCCAACAGCAGCAGCAGCAGATCGAGTCGAGCCCGGCGCCGCAGAAGCCCGCAGCGGTCAAGGCGCCCCGCGAGGGCAAGCCGGCGCTCGGCCCCAAGGCCGCGAACTGAACGCCCTGGCATCCGGGGTAGACCTGACCGATCGCGCGGTGTAGCCTGAGCGTCAGCCGTTGGCATGCTGGGGGAAAGTCACAGTGAGGTCGCCGCGCGCCTGAGCACGCAGCTCGAGCGCCTGCGCAGCGCTGACCCCTTCCGCGTGCTCGACGTGACTCCGCAGGTCGACCGCGAAGGCGTTCGCCGGGCGTACCTGCTGCTCACCAAGAAGTTCCACCCGAACCGGTTTGCGCTCGAGCCGGTGCAGACGCGCGACGTCGCCAACGAGGTGTTCCTGCTCATCCGGCGCGCCTACGACCTGCTCGCCGACGACGACAAGCGCAAGCAGTGGCGTGATCGTGTCGCGCCCATCCTGCCGACCCCCGGTGCGACCGCCACGATCCCCGCCCCGGGCACCCGACCGCCGGCGGGCGTCGTCCCCGGGTTCGCGCCGAGCGGCACCCCCTCGCAGTCGCTGCGGGCGCGGGCCGCAACCGCGGCCGGCCCGCCGCCGCCCTCGCAGCCGCCGGCTGCCCTGACCGCGCCCTCCGGCACCGCGCCCTCCGGCACCGCGCCTCCGACCACGCGACCGACCGCGCGCGTGGCCACGGTGCCGGCGAGCCCGCCGCCGCCGGGCGCGGCGCGCAAGCCCAGCGGGCCGACCACCGGCATCGGGGCCTCGGCGCAAGAAGTTCAAGCGATGCTCGAAGCCGCACGCACGCGCGGCCAGCGCTTCGACGAGGCGGTCGCGCTGCTCGCGCGCGGCAAGTACAAGCAGGCGCGCGAGGCCTTCTACAAGATCGCGATGGAGGACCCGCAGGGCAAGCGCTACCGCGTCCAGCTGCACCTGGCCTGGGGCCTCGAGCACATGACCGACGGCAAGCCCGCCGAGGCGCAGCGCGAGCTCGAACGAGCCGTCGCGCTCGACCCCGAGTGCGCCGAGGCGAAGACCGCCCTCGCCAAGGCGCAGGAACAGCAGAAGAAGCCGAGCGGCGGGATCCTCGGCAAGCTGTTCGGGCGCTGATCGAGCGCCGCGCGGCGCTCGCGGGCCCACGGCTGGCCGCCTCGCGGCCGAGCGGGCCGACTGCGCACGTGGTTGATTTGGACCTGCGGCAGCCGAGCCGGTAAGATGGTGTCGCTCGCTGTACGTGCGCGCCGCGGCACCGGGGCTGAGGAGATACGTGGGCAAGATCATCGGGATCGATCTCGGGACCACCAATTCTTGCGTGGCCGTGCTCGAGGGCGGCGAGCCGGTCGTGATCCACAACCAGGAAGGCGGCCGCACCACGCCGTCGATGGTGTCGTGGAACGCGCAGGGTGAGCCGGTGGTCGGCGCCGCGGCCAAGCGCCAGGCGGTGACCAACCCGAAGAACACGGTCTTCGGCATCAAGCGGCTCATCGGCCGCAAGTTCAAGTCGGCCGAGGTCGAGCACCTCATCGCCACCGTACCCTACGAGATCGTCGAGGCGCCCAACGGTGACGCGTGGGTGCGCATCCAGGGCCGCGACCTGTCGCCGCCCGAGATCTCGGCGCTCCTGCTCGAGAAGATGAAGAAGGTCGCCGACGAGTACCTGGGCGAGGACGTGACCGAGGCCATCGTCACCGTGCCGGCGTACTTCGACGACGTACAGCGCCAGGCCACCAAGGACGCCGGCACCATCGCCGGGCTCAAGGTGAAGGCGATCCTGAACGAGCCGACCGCCGCGGCGCTCGCGTTCGGCGTGCACCAGCAGAAGAACCAGCGTATCGCGGTCTTCGACCTGGGCGGCGGCACCTTCGACGTGTCGGTCCTCGCCATCGAGGACGGCGTCTTCGAGGTCCTGGCCACCTGCGGTGACACCTTCCTGGGCGGCGACGACTTCGACCGCGCGGTGATCGTGATGCTCGCGAATAGCTTCCGCCTCGACTACGACGTCGACTTGACCGGCGACGCGGTGGCTCTGCAGCGGCTGAAGGAAGCCGCCGAGCGGGCCAAGATCGAACTCTCGTCGTCGCTCACCACCGACGTGAACCTGCCGTTCCTCGCGGTCGGCGCGGCGGGCCCGCTGCACCTCGTGCGCGAGATCAAGCGCTCCGAGGTCGAGCTCCTGTGCCGCGAGCTGCTCGCGCGGCTCGACGCGCCCTGCCACCAGGCGCTCACCGACTCCAAGCTCGCGCCGCGCGACATCGACCAGGTGGTGCTCGTGGGCGGCATGACGCGCATGCCCGCGGTGCAGGCGCGTGTCGAGGAGATCTTCGGCAAGAAGGGCTCGAAGGGCGTGAACCCCGACGAGAGCGTCGCGGTCGGCGCGGCCACGCAATCGGCCATCATGGGCGGCGAGCTGCAGGAGGTCGTGCTGCTCGACGTCACGCCGCACTCGCTCGGTATCAAGGTCAAGGACGACAAGATGTCCTTCCTGATCGTGCGCAACACGACCATCCCGACGCGCGAGCGCAAGGTCTTCAGCACCACCGAGGACAACCAGGACTTCGTCGCCATCGAGGTCTTCCAGGGCGAGCACACCACCGCCTCGGAGAACCGCGGCCTGGGTCGCTTCGTGCTCGGCGATCTGCCGCGCCTGCCGCGCGGCGCGGTGCGCGTCGAGGTCTCGTTCACCATGGACGCCGACGGCATCCTGCACGTGTCCGCGAGCGAGCTGGTGAGCGGCAAGGCCACCAGCGTGACCATCCAGGCGCAGAGCGGGCTGTCCTTCGACGATGTGGCGCGGCTGGCGGAGGGACGCGCGACGGCGCGCGTCGGCGGGGGCGGGGTGCTCGGCTGAGCGTCGCGCTCGCGAGCTACCCCGAGGTCTTGAAGCAGCCGTAGCTGAAGTCGACCGCGTCGGTGGTGTTGCCGCCGCCGGCGTCTGGTCGCCGCGCCGCTAGCGGTTCGCGGCGGTGCGCGTATTGCTGCCCCGCGCGGCGGGCGCCGCGGGGGCGACGAAGGCGTGGGTGTTGTCGAGGCCGTAGCTGGCGACGACCACGCGCGAGTGCTCACGGCTCTCGTTGACCAGCACGCGGGCGTGGTCAGGGGTGATCTTGAGCGCGTTCATGCTGTGCAACACCTGGCCGTGCAGCTCGCCGGGCAGGGCGCCGCGCAGGTGCGCGACCAGGCCCGAGGCCACGCGCAGCACGTGCAGGTCGTCCGCGTCGGGGCCGGCGTCGACCTCGGTGTCGTGGTGGTGCTCGCACAGGCCGATCAGGGCCTCGGGCAGCTCCCAGCGCCGCATCAAGGACCGGCCGGTCTCGACGTGGACGTCCTCGAGGACGGCGTCGAGCATGTCGGCCTCGAGCGTCCCGCAGTCCTTCGTCACGCCGCCCAGCAGGCGCAGCGCGAGCGGCTTGCCGATGTCGTGCAGCATGCCGCTCAGGAACAGACGATCGATGCGCCCGCGGCCGACCGAGATGGCGAGCGCGCCCGCGCCGTGGGAGGCGGTCGCCGCGTCGTGGAACAGGCGCGAGCCGAGCTGCCGGTAGGTGTCGGGCATCGCGCGCGCGCCCGGGTCGAACATGGAGCGGGTGGCCTCGGCCAGCACCAGCGTCGAGACCGACTTGGTGCCCATCTGCGTGACCGCGCCGCGCACGGTGTCGATCTCTCGCGCCGGTGCATAGAGCGCCGAGTTGGCCGCCTGCAGGACCTTGGCGGTGATGCTCACATCCTGGCCGATGAGCTTCACCAGCTCGTTGGTGTCGACGTCGCCCTTCTTGAGGAAGACCGAGACCCGCAGCGCCATCACCGGGGACGGCGGCAGGACCACATCGCTGGTGGCGAGCTCGTCGATGATGCGCTCGGATAGCTTGCGCACCTGCCCATGATCGATCTCGCGTGGCCGCAGCGACGCCAGGCTGTCGAACAGGCCGAACGGCATCGCAACGGGCGCCGCGGGCGTCTCGGCCACGGGCTGGTCGCGCGGGGTGCCACGCGACAGCTTCGGCGCGGACGCGGACGCGGACGCTTGCAGCGGCGTGGCCGCAGGAGCCGGCGCACGGCGGAAGAGACGTTTGATCAACTGGAGCATTGAGTAGCGCTTCCCCCCCCACGGGCTTGAATCGACCAGGTCACCCGGACCCTGTAGGCCCCGCGAACGATCGTTGTCGCCAATCGACCCTTCGATCCATCGGCCGCTCGGCGCGTGACTTGAGGGGGCAGTTCGCCTTCATGTGGTGAACTGGGCGCGGCGCCGCGGACGCGACGTCGCGGCTGACGCGGTCGCCGTCGCGCGCTTGCCACGATGTCCGCGCGGCCCACGGCGAGCGCGTCAGCCGCGACGTCGCGTCCCCGGCGCCGCGCCCAGTTCACCACAAGAAGGCGAACTGCCCCCTCAAGTCACCC
>JBKJOI010000488.1:0-3689 GCA_046595695.1 Haliangiales bacterium
AGGAGATCCTGCTTCGGGCGCGTGCCGGCGATGGGCACCAACCGCTCGAGCTGCTGGCCCCGCTCACCGGGCACGCCGAAACCCTGACTCTTGTGCTGGCTGCGCGAGCGCGCGGCCAGCTCGCCGTAGCTCAGGCCCACACGCGCGTCGTAGCCGCCGACGTCGAGCTCGAGCGCGTCCTTCGGCGGCGGCGGCGCGCCGCTCCAGCTGGGCACGTTGTGCAACAGGCGCTCGGCCTGCCAGGGCGTGACCCCGTTCACCAGCTGCTCGGGGAAGCGCTTGGGGTCGGCGGCGGCGCTGAACGCCTCGCGCGCCAGGATCGCCGAGGCGGTGTGGTGGCCGTGGTTGGGCGGCTGCTCGCCGAAGCGCGTGATGATCACGTCGGGCTGGAAGGTCCGGATCACCCACACCACGTCGGCGAGCGCCTCCTCGTGGCCCCAGGTCGCGAAGGTCTCCTCGGCGCTCTTGGAGTAGCCGAAGTCGCGCATGCGCGTGAACCGCTGGGTCGCGCCGTCGATGCCGCGGGCTGCGAGCAGCTCCTCGGTGCGGATCACATCGAGGAGCTCGCCTTGCTCGCCGCCGATGAGGTTCTGGCCGCCGCCGCCGCGCGTCATGGTGAGGTAGGCGACCTGCAGGTGCCGGGCGCGGGCGAGGTAGGCGAGCAGGCGCGTGTTCTCGTCGTCGGGGTGAGCGGCCACGTACAGCACGCGGCCGGTGACCGCGAGTCGATCCAGCTCGTGCGCGAGCTCTCCTGCGTGCATGGCGGGCTCCGTGGCGCCGGCGCTGACGGTGGAGAGGGCGGTGCCCAGCGCCAGCGCGAGGGCGAGGTGCTTGGTCGTCTTCAGGCTCTTCATGGTGCGGCGGGTCCGGTCTCCGGCAGCGCGCCGGGCGTGAGCAGGCGACGGAAGTACGCCTCGTAGCGTTCGACCGCGGGCTCGCGCCGGAAGTGCGCGAGCACGTGAGCGCGCGCGGCGCGGGCGAGCGCCTCGTGCGCCGTCGGCTGCGCGACCACGCCGAGCACCGCGTGCGCCAGCGCGTCGACGTCGAAGGGCTCGACCAGGCGCCCGACGCTCTCGGCGACGACCTCGGGCAGGCCGCCGACGCGGTAGCCGAACACCGGCACGCCGCAGCTGAGCGCCTCGAGCGCCGCGACGCCGAAGCTCTCGCTCTCGCTGGGCAAGAGGAACGCGTCGGCGTGCTGCAGGTGCTCGACGAACTCATCGCGCTTGCCCAGGAAGCAGACCTGGTCAGTGAGGCCGAGGGCAAGGGCGCGCTGCGCGGCCACCGCGCGTTCGGGTCCGTCGCCGACCATCACCAGGCGTGCGGGCACGTGCTGGCGTAGCCGGGCCAGCACGTCGACGAGATCGCCGACGCGCTTCACCGCGCGGAAGTTGGAGACGTGGAACAGCACCGGGCCGTCGGGCGCGGGCTGCGCGAACAGCGCGTGCAGGCGCGCGCGCTCACGCGGCGCGGCGGGCACGAAGTGATCGCTGTCGACGAAGTTCGCGATCACCTCGATCGGCAGATCGGCGCGCAGGCCCAGCCGCCGGCGAGCCTCGCCGCGCAGCGCCTCGGACGGCGCGGTGACGCCATCCGACGACGCGACCGCGAACGCGGTGACCGGGCGGTAGCTCGGATCCGCGCCCAGCAGCATCACGTCGGTGCCGTGCAGCGAGGTCACGATCCTGGGCGCGTCGGCGCCGAGCATCTGGCGCGCGAGGTAGGCGCTGGTCGCGTGCGGCACCGCGTAGTGCACGTGCAGCAGATCGAGGCGGTGGTGCAGGAACACCTCGACGATCTTGGAGGCCACGGCCAGCGAGTACGGCGCGTGCTCGAAGAGCGGGTAGTCGGGCACCTGGACCTGGTGGAAGGTCAGCCGCTCCGACGGGTGCGCGCGCCCGGGCAGCCCGCTCGCGATCAGGTGGATCGAGTGACCGCGCGCCGCCAGGCCGGTGGCCAGCTCGGAGGCGACCACGCCCGAGCCGCCCACGCTGGGGAAGCAGACCACGCCGATGGTGAGCGGTCGGGTCAAGGCTTGGCCTCGAAGGCGTGCGCCTCGCTGAACGGGTTGTCGCGGAAGTGACGAAGCGGATCGACGAGGCCGGGCACGTTGGGCGCGCGCAGCGCCTCGGCGTGGCTCACGCCGATCATGCTGCCGTGGTAGCGGTCGCGCGCCTCGATCGCCTCGAGCGCGCGGCTCGAGCTGACCAGCGTGGGATCGTCGCCGGGCCGGCGAGTCAGCTGGCTGGCGTAGCAGGCGATCGCCTGTGCCTTGCGCGCCGCGGCCGCCGAGGTGTCCACGACGAAGCTCGGCGTCATGCGGTGCCGCTGCTGGTAGTAGAGCACCTGGCGCGGCACGAAGCGCTCCGATGGTGGATCGGTCGGGACCTTGCGCACGCCCGCGAAGAAGACCGCCCTGGTGAGCAGCGCGGCGGCGGCCTCGTGGTCGGGGTGACGCTCCTCGAACCACGGGATGAGCACGAGCTCGGGCCGGCGCCGGCGGATCACCTCGACGCACGCCTCCAGCTGCGCCGCCGAGGTCGAATCGATGCCGGCGTCGGGCAGGCCCAGGTTCTCGCGGTAGCGCAGGCCCAGGATCGCGCCGGCCGCGTCGGCCTCGCGCGCGCGCTGTTCGGGTGTGCCCAGGCTGGCGCGCTCGCCGCGCGTGAGATCGACGATGGCCGTGCCGTGGCCCAGCTCGGCGAGCCGGATCATGACGCCGCCGCAGAAGAGCTCGACGTCGTCGGGGTGCGGGCCGAACGCGAGGACGTCGATGTCGTAGTCGCTCATGGTGGGTTCGTCCCTGGGTTCGCCCCTGGCTCGAGGTCCTGGATCGCTGGATCGAAGGGCCAGATGGCGCCGAGCACCTGCTCGACGAGCTCGCGATCGCCGAAGCGCGCCGCGAAGCACGGCAGGCCATAGCCGCGCTCCTGTGGGATGCCGCCGGGGTGAAGGGACGCCTGCAGGCGGCGGACGGCCGCGACCAGCTCGCCGTCCGCGCGGAGCTGCGCCTTCTGGTAGCGCGCGACCAGCTTGCCGACCGAGCGCCCGACCGAGCCGCGCGTCTTGGCGAGCGCGCGCACGAGCTCCGGACCCGCGGCGGTGAAGGTCGGGGTGAGCGCCGCCAGCGCGGCCTCGAAGGGCGCGAGCAGGCGGGGCGCGAGCTCGTCGGCGGCCGCGCCCGCGCCGCCGCGACAGCGGGCCAGCAACTGGTCCTCGGTACACGCCGCGTCGGCGGGCGCGAGGCCCAGGCGCGTGAGCAACCGGCGGGTGCCTGGTGTCACCAGGCGAAAGCGCGCGCGCAGCATGACCAGCGGCATGGGCAGGCCGTACAGCTCGTAGAGCGGCTGTAGCTGCGCGAAGTAGGCGAGCTCGCCGGGCCCGCCCACGTACGCCGCCGTCGGCAGCCAGGTGTCCTGCAAGATGGGCCGCAGGAGCGCGCTCGTGCTGAAGCGGAGCGGCTCCTCGGCCAGCGCGGCGAGCAGCGCCGCGCGCGTGTGCACGGGTGCGCCGGCGCGGCCGACCTCGACGAAGCCCTCGCCCGCCGCGTCCGGCTCGAGCCGGCAGCGCGGCCCGCGGGGTCCCTCCGGATGAAAGAAGCAGAGCGGCGCCCCGGCGCGCACGTGGACCGGCGCCCCGAAGCCAGCCGCGGCCAGCGCCTGCGCGCGCGCCACCAGCGCCGCCGCGAT
>JBKJOI010000578.1:0-7120 GCA_046595695.1 Haliangiales bacterium
ATGCCCAGGAGCCGCTCAAGCTCGACACCCTCGCCGACCCCGGGGTCGAAGCGGTGCTCGACTTCACCCTCGCGGTGAACTTCGGCTTCGCGTTCGGCATCACCGATCGACTGACCCTGGGCCTCGAGGTCCCGATCAACATGCAGCCGCTCGGCGCCGGCTACGGTAATCCTGGCCGCTACTCGGCGGTCGATCCGGACTCGACGGCCGCTCGCCCGGGCACGGGCTTCTACTCGACGCGTCCGGGCACCAACATCGCGCCCTCGGAGAACAGCCCGGGCGACCTGCGCATCGGCTTCAAGTACCGCCTGGGTCGTGGCCTGGGCCTGCAGGTCGTCACCTGGTTCCCCTTCGGCGACGAGGACGTGTTCGCCGGATCGCGCAGCTTCACCTTCGAGCCCAAGGTCATCTACGAGCTGGCGCTGGGTAAGAAGGCGCGCGTGGTCGGAAACGTCGCCGGACGGCTGCGCCCGGGCGAGCTCGCCGAGACCCGCCAGGTCGATGCCAATGGCTTCGTGACGATGGGCGATGCCGTCTACTTTCCCAAGCTGTTCGTGGGCAGCGAGGCCGTGTTCGGGTTGGGCGCCATGTTCGACCTGGCGTCCAGCTTCTCCCTGGGCGCCGAGACCTTCCTCCACGTGCCCATCCTGACCGCGAGCGCGGCGAGCTGCCCGGACGCCATGGGCTGCAAGAACGGCGATCTGGCGGGCGAAATCATCCTGGGCGGGCGCTTCGACATCGCCAGCGACGTGCGGCTCGGCTTCGGCGCGGGCACCGCGATCATCCCCGACGCGGCGCGCGCGGTGACCTTCCGCATGGTCGCCGGCATCACCTGGGAGCCGACCACCGAGGGCGCGCGCGTGGCCGCCCGCGGCGACACCGACGGCGACGGCATCTCCGACGGCCCCGATGCCTGCCCTGACGAGCCCGAGGACGTGGACGGCTTCCAGGACGACGACGGCTGCCCCGAGCTCGACAACGATCTCGACGGCGTGCTGGACGCGCAGGACAAGTGCCCCGACGAGCCCGAGGATCGCGACGGCTTCGACGACGGCGACGGCTGCCCCGAGGGCGACAACGACAAGGACGGCGTGCCCGACGTCAGCGACCGTTGCCCGAAGGAGCCCGAGGACACCGACGGCTTCGACGACGACGACGGTTGCCCCGACGAGGACAACGACGGCGACGGCATCCTCGACGCCAAGGACCAGTGCGTCGACGAGCCCGAGACGGTGAACGGCTACCAGGATCTCGACGGCTGCCCCGACCAGGGCGTGCAGGGCGGACCCAAGCTCACCACCGCCGAGATCGACCTGCAGGGCGAGCGCATCGAGTTCACCGGCAAGACCGATCGCCTGACCAAGGGCTCGGAGGCCACCCTCGACGACGTCGTGGCCATCATGAAGGACCGGCGGACCGTCCGCTTCCGCATCGAGGTCGGCGTCGAGGAGTCGGGCAGCAAGCCGAAGGACAAGAACAACGACCTGGCGCTGACCGAGCGCCGCGCCGAGGCCGTGCGCCGCTACCTGCTCGGCAAGGGCGTCGACGTCTCGCAGGTCGACATCGCCGGGCTCGGCTCGGCGCGCCCGCTCGACGCCAAGGATCCCAGGAACCAGAAGAACCGTCGCGTGCAGTTCATCCGGCTCAATCAGTGATGGGAGGCCGCACATGAACCGACTCGGCGGCGGTCTGGGGGCGCTCGCGCTCTCCGGCGGGCTGCTGGTCGTGGCCGAGCGCGGCGCCGCCGGCCAGGACATCGAGGTCCCCATCCTCGTCATGGAGGAATCCGGCGGTGGCGAGGCCGCCGAGATGGACGACGACCTCGATCTCGCCAACCTCGTGATGATCGCCAGCGCCGCCAAGGGCGTGACCACCGTCCAGGAGGCGCCGGCGATCATCACGATCCTCCCCGGCGACGAGATCCGTGACCGGCAGCCGCGGTTCCTGAACGATCTCATCGATCTCGTGCCCGGCTTCTATCGCAGCGTGCAGATCAACGGCCAGTTCCCCTACGTGTCGACGCGCGGCGTATTCCAGTCGATGCTGCACCTGCGCGACGGCGTGTCGATGTTCGACACCTACGCCAACGCGCCGACGATCTCGCGCGGTGTGCCGCTCGAGCTGATCAAGCGCATCGAGGTCATTTCGGGCCCGGGCGGCGTGCTGTGGGGCGCCAACTCGTTCCTGGGCGTGATCAACATGATCACCAAGGACGCCGAGGACATCGACGGCATCGAGGCCTCGGCGGGCTACGGCGGCGGCAGCGGCGACCCGAGCAACTACCGCGGCTACGTGATGGCCGGCGTGCCCGGGCTCTTCGGGCGCGAGGACTGGAGCCTGGTGGCGCATGTCGCCTACGAGGCCTGGAGCGCGCCGGAGGGGTCGCGGCCGCACGCGCTCTACATCACGCCACCGCCGCAGCCGAACGCCACCTGGACCTTCGGCCCCGAGCAGATGGCGGACGTGCCGATGTCCTATCTGCTCGACCTGAACGGCAAGCTCGTCCTCGGCAACCTGAAGATCCACTGGTCGGCGCCCATCGGCCAGAAGTACAAGCCCTTCGGCTTCCAGGCCGCGGTCGCCGTCGACACGCTGATCGAGGACAGCCTGGTCGACGACACCGGCGCCCTGCTGTGCACGCCGGTCTCGCGCGACGACGATGCCCTCGCCGACGGCAGCGATCGTTGCCTCGATCGCAACCGCGCGGCCCGGCGCAACGTCCTCAACTGGATCGACCGCTACGTGGCGGCGGAGTACGGGCTCCGCTTCAGCGCCGACGCGGGCCTGAGCACGAAGCTCTACTTCGTGCAGCTGGACAAGGACTTCGACCTGCTCATCATGAACCCCTCGGGGCTGCTCGAGGGCGGCCTGGCCCTGTCCGCCGCGAACGAAGTGCTGCGCGTGGGCTCCAGCGTCGACGGCAACGTCGACATAACCGCCAAGTGGCGCGTGCTCTACGGCGGCGAGGCGTTCCATGAATGGACCCCTGATTACACGGTGCGTTCGCGGCAGGGCGCGGGTATCGAGTCAAACTTCTCCGGCCCCTACAACCTGGATCGGCTGCCCTTGCCGTGCCCGATCGGCGGCGGCACCTGGAACGCGATGAACCAGACGATCGTGGGCGCCGAGAAGCTGACCGGCTGTCCGCTGACCATGAACTTCAACATCTCGCGCACCACGATCGGCGCCTTCGTGGCCAGCCAGCTGCGCCTGACCGAGGATCTGGTGATCGACGGGGGCATGCGCCTGCAGGGTGCGCCCGAGCTCGACTCCACGGCGCTCGGCTACTCGCCCGCCGCGACCTTCTCGGGTGGTGCGGTCTACGAGTTCATTCCCGACTGGCACGTGAAGCTCAACTACGCGGAGGGCTTTCGCCCGCCCATCTTCAACAACGTCGGCTCGAACGGCGAGGCCGTGCAGCTCGACGGCGACCGCGACCTGGAGGTCGAGACCTCGCAGAGCTTCCAGTTCGAGATCAACGCCCGCTTGCTCCGGGGCCGCGAGCGCATCCGCGAGCTCGACGTCCGCGCCGACTACTCCTACACCAAGCTCACCAACTTCATCACCTTTCCCTCCGCGCGCTACCAGAACACCGGCGACCGCGGCGTCCACTCGGGTGAGTTCCTCGGCAAGCTCTACCTGAAGGGCGGCCACCGGCTCGAGCTCGGCTGGACCTGGGCGCAGCAGGTGACCGACGACGTGGGCGGCTACCGGGCGCACCCCGAGCACTGGTTCAACCTGAGCGCGATCAACCAGCTGGGAGGCGGGCTGGAGCTGGCCACGGTGGTGCGCGTCTATGGCGCGCACGAGGACCAGAACCGCCGCATCGAGACCAGGGGCCTCAGCTTCGACGCGGACGGCCACGCGGTCTCGCACTTCGAGCCGGCGAGCTCGATGAACCTCGTCGCCGGCTCGATCGACGTGAAGGCCTCTGAGGTGGTCGTCGATCGCCTGCCGTCCTCGGCCGAGCTCCAGGTCGGCGTCCGTTACACCCTGCTCGACGAGCAGCTGGTGCTGCAGGCCACCGCCTACAACGCGATGAACGCGACGCACTACACGGCCGAGTCGTTCAACGCGTACCAGCCGCGGGTCGAGTTCGAGCCGTCGATCTTCGAGACGTTCCGCTTCTTTGCCTCGGCCACCTACACCTTCTGAGCGAGGCGGGAGTCGCGAGGGTCTGGTGGGCAGTCCCGGTGTGCACGGCCGGAAAGGAATGGGGAGAAGGAATGGGTAGTTCGATGAACCGTCGCCGCAGAAGTCTGGGTGCGCTCGCCTTCTCCGGGGGCCTGCTGATCGTCGCCGAGCGCGGTGCGGCCGCCCAGGACGTCGAGGTCCCGATCCTGGTCATCGAGGAGGAAGAGGGTGGTCCGACCGGCGAGGTCGACGATGACCTCGATCTCGCCAACCTGGTGACCAGCGCCGCCAAGGGCGTGACCACGGTCCAGGAAGCGCCGGCGATCATCACGGTCCTTCCCGGCGAAGAGATCCGCGACCGCCAGGTGCGCTTCCTGGACGACCTGATCGATCTCGTGCCCGGCTTCTACCGCAGCGTGCAGCTCAACAACCAGTTCCCGTTGCTGTCCACGCGCGGGGTGCTGCAGGGCAATCTGAGCCTGCGCGATGGCGTCTCCATGTTCGACAGCTACGCCAACGCGCGGACGGTCTCGCGCGGCGTGCCGCTCGAGCTGGTCAAGCGCATCGAGATCATCTCGGGACCGGGCGGCGTGCTGTGGGGCGCCAACTCGTTCCTGGGCGTGATCAACATGACCACCAAGGACGCCGAGGACATCGACGGCGTCGAGGCCTCGGCTGGCTACGGCGACGGTAACGGCGATCGCCGCAACTACCGCGGCTACGTGATGGCGGGCGTGCCCGAGCTGTTCGGCCGCGACGACTGGAGCCTGGTGGCACACGTCAGCTACGAGGCCTGGGACGGTCCCGCGCTGTCGAAGCCGCACGCGCTGTACGTCGCGCCGCCGCCGCAGCCCAACGCGACCTGGACGTTCGGCCCGGAGCAGATGGCCGACGTGCCCACGTCCTGGCTCCTCGATCTGAACGGCAAGCTGACGCTGGGCAACCTCAAGCTCTTCTGGTCGGTGCCGTTCGCGGAGAAGTACAAGCCCTTCGGCTTCCAGGACGCGGTGGCCGTCGATTCGCTGGTCGAGGACGGCCTGGTCGATGAGACGGGCGCCGCCATCTGCACGCCGTTGCCCGCCGGTGACGAGAGCGTCCACGACGGCTCCGACCGCTGCCTCGATCGCAACCGCGTCGCGCGCCGCAACCGCATCGACTGGATCGATCGCTTCGCGGCCGCCGAGTACTCGTTCCGGACGAGCGAGGACTCGGGGATGAACGTCAAGGTCTACTTCATGCACCAGGCCCGGCCGTTCAACTTCGTGATCTTGAATCCATCTGGGCTGCTCGAGGGCGGCCTGGTGCTGGCCAGTGACAACAACGCGGTGGTGCGCGCTGGCACCAGCTTCGACGGCAACGTCGATCTCACCAGCAAGTGGCGCATCCTGTATGGAGGCGAGGCGTTCCACGAGTGGACCCCGAGCGACACGGTCCGTTCGCGGCAGCCCCAGGGCGTGGAGACCACCTTTCCAGGCCCCTACAACCTGGATCGGCTGCCGCTGCCGTGCCCGCTCGGGGGCGGCACCTGGAACAGCATGAACCAGACCGTGGTGGGCGCCCAGAAGCTGGAGGGCTGCCCGCTGACCGTCAACTTCGGCATCTCACGCACCACCCTGGGTGGCTTTGCGGCGACCCAGCTGCGCCTGACCGAGGACCTGATCGTCGACGGTGGCGTGCGTGTGCAGGGCGGGCCCGAGCTCGACGAGACGTCGCGCGGCTACGCGCCCGCGGCGACCTTTTCGGGGGGCGCGGTCTACGAGTTCATCCCTGACTGGCACGTGAAGCTGAACTACGCCGAGGGCTTTCGCCCGCCCATCTTCAACAACGTCGGCTCGAACGGCGAGGCCGTGCAGCTCGATGGCGACCCCAACCTGAAGGTCGAGGAGTCGCAGGCATTCCAGTTCGAGGTCAACGCCCGCTTGCTCCGGGGTCGCGACCGGATCCGCGAGCTCAACCTGCGCGCCGACTACTCCTACACCAAGCTCAACAACTTCATCACCTTCCCGACCGGGCGCTACCAGAACACCGGCGACCGCGGCATCCACTCGGGTGAGTTCCTGGGCAAGCTCTACCTGAAGGGCGGCCACCGCCTCGAGCTCGGCTGGACCTGGGTGCAGCAGGCGACCGATGACGTGGGTGGCTACCGCGCGCACCCCGAGCACTGGTTCAACCTGAGCTCGGTGAACCGGCTGGGCGGGAACCTGGAGCTCGCCACGGTGGTGCGGGTCTACGGCGCCCACGAGGACCCGAACCGCCGCGTCGAGGCGCGCGGCCTCAGCTTCGACGCCGACGGCCATGCCATCGACCACCTCGACCCGGAGAACCCGGGCTCGATGAACCTCCTAGCCGGCTCGGTCGACGTGAAGGCCTCCGAGGTCGTGGTCGATCGCCTG
This sequence comes from Haliangiales bacterium, assembly GCA_046595695.1. Taxonomy (GTDB): domain Bacteria; phylum Myxococcota_A; class Polyangia; order Haliangiales; family SHYZ01; genus JBKJOI01. The sequence goes on from JBKJOI010000578.1 coordinate 6,528, forward strand.
CCGTCCACGGCCGAGCTCCAGATCGGCGTGCGCTACACGCTGCTCGAGAAGAAGCTGGTCCTGCAGGTGACCGCCTACAACGCCTTCAACGCGGCGCGCTACGCCGTCGACTCGTTCAACGCCTACCAGCCGCGTCTCGAGTTCGGGCCCGCGTTCATGGAGAGCTTCCGCGCCTTCGCGTCGGCGACCTACACGTTCTAGAGCAAATCAAGATGGCGTGATCTCACGAGGAGATCACCGTGCGTCTCGATGAAGCTCTCGCGTACTCCTCCGGGGTGGTTCCCGCCGACAGCGAGCGATTGCGGCGGCACATTGCCCCGGCATTGGCCGAGGAAGCGTTGGATGCTACCGGAACGACGACGGTGCGGCGGCGGCGGCTTCCTGTCGAATAGGTGTTGTGGCTCGTGATCGGCATGGCGCTCATGCGCAACGAATCGATGGAGCGCGTTGCCAGCTGGCTTGATCTAACGGGCACTACCTCCGGCGAATGTTGGCGCTTGACGGGACGTGCGAACGCGCGTATTCAATTAATCAATTGAATTAAAAGGAAAGCCGTGTCCCACGCCGCCAAGCAACGCATCTACGAGCAGTTC
>JBKJOI010000549.1:0-5775 GCA_046595695.1 Haliangiales bacterium
GCACCAGCCGTCGTTCGCGCACGCGCCGAGCTCGTTCGCGGTGGCGCTGCTGTTCTATGTCTGGGATCGCGGGCGCGGCGACCGTGAAGACAAAGGCCATGAAGGCCGTGACGCGAGCGCGCGCAGCCTGCGCGGATGGATCGTGCTCGGCGCGTGCATCGGCGTGGCCATGCTGATGCGTGCGCAGAACCTGGTGTTCGCCCTCCCGGCGGTGATCGAGGGCGTGCGCCGCCTGGTCGCCGGCGCGCGGGCGGGCAAGTGGCGCGGCATGCTGCACGCGGCGGTCGCGCCGACAGTGGGCGCGGCGGCGGCGCTCCTGTGCTTCGTGCCGCAGATGATGGCGTGGAAGTCGATCTACGGCTTCGGGCTGGGCGTCCCGCAGGATGCGGCGTACATCCAGTGGTGGGAACCGGCATGGACCGAGGTGCTGTTCTCGGCGCGCAACGGGCTGTTCGTGTTCGCGCCGCTGTGGCTGGTGGGGTTCATCGGCCTGTTCGTGGTGCTGCGGCGCGAGCGCTGGACCGGCGCGGTCCTGCTGCTGACGTTTGCGCTCGCGGTCTGGGTGAACGGCGCGGTGCTCGACTGGTGGGCCATCGGCTCGATCGGCGCGCGTCGCTTCGACGGCCTGGTGGTGCACATGACGCTCGGCTTCGCGGTCCTGGCGCGCGCCGCGGTCGACGCGGTCGAGCGGCGTCCGCGCGCGGCGGCGGGTGTGGCGCTCGCACTGGTGGTCGCGCTGTTCGGCCGCTGCAACTACTCGCTCACCGACAACTTCACGCGCGTCGAGCGCCTGGGCGAACCGGACAGCCGTGACTCGCTCAAGACCTACCTGAGCGTCGCCGAGCGCGACGGGCGCAAGCTGTGGCTGTGGGGTCACCCGCTGTCGCTGCCCGCCGCGCTCGCGTTCTCGTGGCGCACCGGCGCGCCGCCGTCGAAGTACGAGCAGGTGGTCGGGCCGTACCTGCTCATCGGCGTCGCGCTCCAGGACTTCCAGGGGCGGCCCACGCACGAGAAAGGCGCGCTGGTGTTCTTCTCGCCGAAGCACGAGCGCTTCCTCACGCGCGGCTTCGCGGGCACGCGCAAGCGCACGCCCGAGGCCAAGGACGGCCTGCGCCTCGCCGTCGGGCCGCGCGCACGCGTGCTGGTGCCGCTGAACTGCCAGGGCACCGTGCTGGTGCGGCTCGAGGGCCAGGCGCTCGCGCCGATGACGCTGCGGGTGATCTGGAACGGGCACGAGGTCGCACAGGTCGTGCTCGCCGCGGGGGACGCGATCGACCTGCCCTTCGAGCTCGACGACGCGACCGCGGAGCGCGGCGTCAACGTGGTCGACCTGCTGCACGACGGCGTCGCGCCGGGCGCCGAGGCGGCGCTCTACGAACGGATGGAACTGCAGAACCCGGCGCGCTAACGTACGTGGTCATCGCCCGAGGGGGGCAGCCCGAGGGGGGCACCATGTACGATCCGATAGCGCGCGCCATCGCCATGCTCGACGTCGAGGCCCCCAAGAAGGGCATCGAGATCCAGTTCGACGACAACGATCCGCGCCGCCGCACCTACGTCGTGCCCACGGGCAATGGCCGCCGCCAGATCGTCTGGGCGACCCCCGTGCCCGACCCGCTCTTCCGCGAGCGCCTCGACCTGATCTCGATCTCCGTGCGCAACCTGCAAGCGGACCAGCCGCTGCTCCTGGGCCTCCTCGCGATCGCGCGCGACATGCGCCGCGCCCGCATCTGCGTCATGGACCCGCAGAATCCGCACCTCGGCGTCGTCGCCTCCTTCGTGCCCGAAGAGATCGCCGAGGGCAACGGCCCGCGCCTGCTGCACGCCCTCCGCGAAGTCGCGGCCGTCGCTGACGCCATCGAAGCTCAGCTCATCGGCGTCGATATTTCGTAGGCCTCGTTCCGGAACCGGGTGGGGACACTCTCAGCCTTGCAAGTTATCGACATCATTCGGTGTTCAGGAGCAAGTGCGCTATCTCCTAATTCCTAACACTTCGTCTAGATGCGAGGAATGTGAAGATTGCGCACTTGCCCGCAATTCACCTGCAACTCCCGATGCTTGGAAGACGAAGAGTGTCCCCAGGGATCAGCGTCGCCGCGTCCGCTACTTCGGGGCGTCGGCCATCACGAGGCCGAGGACCCGGGAGGGCGCGAGCTGCTCGATCGCGCGGCGCAGGTGGCGGCCGGCCGTGACGCGTGACTTGATGACGAGGAGGACGCCATCGGCGCTGTCCTGCGTCAGGTTCACGTCCGCGGTGCCGATCACCGGCGGCGTGTCGATGACCACATAGTCGTAACCCGCGTGCCGTAGCTGATCGATCGCGATCGCGAACGCCGGGCTGTCGATGAGCGGGCGGTCCTTCAGGTCGGGCTTCACCGCGGCCACGTGCAGCCACGGTGAGTGCGCCTCGACGACCGTCCACGGATCGTCGGGCTGGTCGCGGTGCGTGGCCACCTGCTCGCCGAAGCAGACCGGCGGCATGAAGGCGAGCATCTCGGCCAGCTTGGGCGCGCGCAGGTTGGCCTCGACGAGGAGCACGCGCGCGCGGCCGCACTCGCCGAGCGCGAGTGCCAGGTTCACCGCGCAGGTGGTCTTGCCTTCCTTGGCGCGCGGGCTCGAGACCACGATCACGCGCGGGTTGCCGCGCTCGAAGAGACGGTAGCGCAGCACGCGATAGGCGGCGGCCGCCGCCGAGTCGGGCTCCCGCAGCATGACGAGGCGCTTGTCGAACTCGACCGGACGCTCGAGCTTGTAGACCGTGACCTGCGTTGTCGCGGCCGGCGCGGCGGCCACGCCGACCGACGGAATGGGCGCCTGGGGCACGGCCAGCGGCACCGGGGATGCTCCGCGCGGTACGGTCGTCGCCATCGAATCGCCTCCCACGGCTCTCATGTCCTGCAGCGTCGCACCTGTGCCGCCGTGCCCGTCATGGAGCCCGGGATCCGGCTGCGCAGGAATGTTCAATTGCGTCTTCCATACCATCTCGCCCGTCGCGTTCGGGCCGAACTGCCGACCCCCCGGTGCGCGCCGCGGCTCCGGCTCGGCGGGCGGCGGACCGCTCATCGCTCCGCTCATCCCGCTCGTCCCGCTCGTCCCGCTCATCGACGGCACGGTGGCCGTCGAAGACGGCGTCATCGGACCGAGCGGCGCGATCGGCTGCGCGATGCGCGCCGACGGCGGGATGTTCCGATCCGGGGGCGGCGCGGGCACGCCGCCGGGCGGCAGGACCGGCGAGGGAATGGGCTGCCCGGGCGCCGGCGCGGCGGGCCCGACCGTCGGCTGCGAGCCGCCGCCCTCGTCGTCGGGACGCCACCTTAGCGCGGTCATGCCCGGCAGCGTGTTGCGTGGATCCGGACCCGAGTCGTCGCTGCGCGGATCGCGCGCCGGGCGCTTCTCGGTGCGCGGGCCACCGCCGCCGGTCGGTCGGTTGGGAGGCCGCCGCGAGTCAGCCACGGAGCTGCATCCTTCCCTGCCGGGCGGGCCGCGGCACGCTCACCAGGAGTGGCGCCAGCTCGAGCGCATCCACGTCGGCGCGCTCGTACAATCGATCGTCGAAGATCGCGCACGAGACCACGATCGCGCCCGCCAGCGCCATGGACGCCAGCATGCCCATGAGCAGGATCTTCATGCGCCCGCCGCCCGCGGGCCGCGTCGGCATGAACGCCGGGTCCACGATGTCGATCTGCGCCGCCTGCCCGGTCTCCTCCGAGCTGGCCGCCATGTCGGCGAGGAAGCCCTTGCCCTCGAGCGACTGGTAGCGCTCGCGCGCCTCGGTGACCTCGCGGTTGACGTTGATCCAGTCGGTCTCGAGGCCGACGATCTCCGCCGCGACGTTCGATTCGCGCGTGTCCGCACCGGCCGCCACACCCGCCTTGCGCCGCCGCACCTCGGCGGCCTCTGACTCGACCTTCTTCAGCCGCTCCTCGAGCTTGGGCCGCTCGGCCTCCGACGCCGGCGGCGCCTCGATCGGCATGATCAGCTCGCCCGACGCGAGCGCGTTCGAGGCCAGCTTGTAGCGCTCTCCGGCGACCCGCACGCGGTTCTTGGCGGCCATCACGTCGGGGTGCTGATCGGTCAGCCGGCCCTGCTTGTCGGCGAGCTCGCGCTGCGCCGCCGTCCACTCGGCTTCGGCCTCCTGCTTGGCGGCGATGAGCCTTGGATCCCGCTTGGGCTCGCCGGCCGTCACCCGCGTCGACGCCGGCATGGACAGCCGCTGGCGCAGCCGCGCGGCCTCGCGCTCGAGCGCGAGCAGCTCGGAATCGGTGCCGTCGCCCTTCTTCTTCTGCTGCTCCGCGCGCACCAGGGTGCCGCTCGACGTGCCCACGCCCTCCTGGGCAAACTCGGGATGCTTGGTCAGGAAGCCGACCAGCGCGGTCTCCGACCTGCGCAGCTCCTCGGCGGCGCGCTTCTTTTCCTGCGCGATGAAGTCCCGGGTGGTCTCGGCCTGGCGCGAGCGGTACTTGCTGTTCTCGTCGACCAGCGCCTGCGCCAGGCGCGTGGCCACGCGCTGCGCGGTCTCGGGGTCGGGATGGGTGAACGAGAGCAGGAAGGTGTCGCCCTCGCGCACCTTGAACTCGGTGTTACGGCGCATCTCGTCGATGGCCTCGATGTAGCCCTGATTGTTCACGACCGACTTGTAGAGGCCGTACTCGTCGATGACCTCTTTGAGAGCCGGGCGCGCGAGCACCATCTCCTTGAGCCGCAGGCCCAGCTTGCGCGTGGCCTCGCCCTCGGCGTCGCGGCCGAGCACGTAGGTGGCGCGGATGCCCTCGCGGTAGAGCAGCACGGTCTCCGACTTGTAGACCCGCTTCTTCATGGTCGCCGCGGCCAGCGACGCCGCCGCACCCAGCCCGATCACGATGGCCGCCACCCACCAGAACCGGAACACACGCGACAGGATCGCGGTCAATCGGTCCAGACGTTCGCGCGGCGTTCGCACTGTGGAGGTGGTCGACATCTAAGGGGTCCTCTGTCTGATCCTCATGATTATCACACTCTCCCCGACGCGCGAGCCCGGGCGGCCAGCGAGCCCACCGTGTCGCCGCGGAAGGGTGGAACGTGTCCGACGCCGCGCAAGCCCAGCCGGTTCACGTCGTCGAGATCGTAGACGCGTGAGTCGAACGCGCCCACCAGCATGATCGCGAACGGCAGGGCGATCACGAAGATGACCAGCCCGAGCAGAATCAGCCCCTTGGGCGTGGCCTGGCGCGAGATGGCCTCGATCCCGTCGTCGACCTTGTCGAAGCGCACACCCAGGTCGTTGACCTCGAGGATCAACGCCAGCTCGAGGTCGCCGCGGGTGGCCTCGGCGCTCATGAGCCGCTCGATCGCCGGCTTGAGCGAATCGCGCAGGCCAGCGAGCTCGACCCGGAGCATGGCGACCTTGGTGGGCGCGCCGGTCTCGATCGCGTACTCGAGCTCGGCGATGCGCGTCTCGCGCTGCACGACGTCGGCGCGCGCGACCTCGGCCATGAGCCGCGCGTCGCTGGCGGCGGCCGTGGCGGTTGCCTCGCGCCGGCGCGACTCCTCGGCCACGACCAGGTCGCCGAGGTCGGAGGCCAGCGCCGCGGCCTCCTCGGCCGAGCCGGCGATGTAGCTGATCACGATCCGGGCGCTCTTGTTGGTGCTCCAGTCCTCGATGAAGTAGTTGCGGAACACCTCGACGGTGATGTTCTCGCGGAAGAGGCTCACCGCCTCGACCGGCTTGTCCTCCATCATGTTCGCGTAGATGCCGTGCTTCTTCATGACGTCGAGGAGACTCGAGCCGCGTAGCGC
>JBKJOI010000604.1:0-3996 GCA_046595695.1 Haliangiales bacterium
CCCGCCTCGGACAGGGTGCGGGCGAGGTTGAGCGCGGTCTGGCCGCCCATCGTCGACAGCAGCGCGTCGGGGCGCTCGCGGGCGATGATCAGCTCGGCGTGCTCGAGATCGATGGGCTCGATGTACGTGCGGTCGGCGAACTCCGGGTCGGTCATCACCGTCGCGGGGTTCGAGTTCAAGAGGATGACGCGAATCCCCTCTTCCTTCAGCGCCTTGATCGCCTGACAGCCCGAGTAGTCGAACTCGCACGCCTGGCCGATGACGATGGGGCCCGATCCGATGATGAGGACCGAGTGGATATCCTGGCGACGCGGCACCTACTTGCCCTTTCGCGTGAGCTTGTCGTGGTGCATGCCGAACTCGGGCAGCCCCGAGGCCAGCAGCGCCGCGACCTCTTCTTTGCGGTCGGTGATCGTCCAGCCCTGCTCGGCGAGGATCTCGGCGGCGCGCTTCCTGATGCGGCGGGCCTCCTCCTCGGGACGGAGCATGGCGTCGAGCAGTGGCGCGCGCGACGACGCCTCGTCGGGCTGGTGCGCGAGCGCATCGACCGCGGCGAAGCGCACGTTCTGATCGAAGTCCTTGAGGTAGGGCACGATGCGCGACGCTACCTGGCCCGCGGGCGCGCCGTGCCACTCCGACAGGAAGGACAGCATCTCGAGCTTGCGCGACGGGTCGCGTGTGTAGCCGGGCGGCTCGCTGAGCAAGATCTCGTCCACGACCTCGAGCATCTTGGCGACCGCCGGGCCGACCGCGATCTGCTCGAGGATCTTGAGCGCCCACGACAGCGTCGAGGACTCCTTCGCGTAGCGGCGCACCGCCGGGATCGCGAGCTCGCCCTTGGAGACGAGCGCGTGCAGCGCCCACTCCTTCTCTTGTTCGTCCTCGATGCCCTTGTCGTACTTGAACGAGAAGCGCTTGCAGAGGCCATACAACGCCTCGTCCGAGCCCATGTCGCGTAGTTTCTCCATCGCCGCGAAGCGATCGGGAGACTGCGCGTACTTGCTCGAGACGCGTGCGATGTTGCGCTGGAGGGCGCCTTTGGCGCGCCCCTCCTTGGAGAGGAGGTCGAACAACCCCATGTGCGTGAATTTCCTTGGTTAACTTGCCCGCCGCGAGGCGCGGTCAGGCGCAGGGTATAGCCGTTTGCTCAGCCGAGTTCAAGCGGCGCCGTGCGTCGATCTCGTGGCGGTTCTCGGCGGCTCGGCGCGGGGACGGCCGGCGGAGGAAGCTACGGGACGTTGACCGAGCCGAAGCTGGGCGTGATCTCGACGTACCAGTCGGTCCTGCTCTCCGAGTTCGTGCCCAGGTCGCGCGCGAGCGACGCGTTGTCGGCGTCGAGCGCGGTGATGTCGACGACGTCGGCGGCGGCGGCGGTCGGCCATTGCCCCGCGAACACCGCCTGGTCGAGACGGGGCCCGGTGGGATCCCAGACGACGTAGTCGCGGATGAAGTGCGACAGGTCGAGATCCGAGGGGGTCTCGTAGAGCACGACGTCGCCCGAGGTCGTGAGCGAGTTGAGCGCGAGGACGGAGAACAGGTTGCTGGCGTCGTCGGTGCCCGCGTCGGCGTGGAGCACCAGGAAGGCGCCCGCCGAGACCGAGATCGACGGCAACGTGTACTCCGCCGCGCCGACCACGAGCTTCCAGCCGCCCAGGTTCACGGGGACGCCGGCGGTGTTGACGATCTCGAGCTTGCGCGTGGCCGCGCCGGTGCCGAGCTGGATCTCGTTGAGGCGCACCGGGTTCGCGGTCACCACCACGCTGACCTTCTCCACGTCCGAGGCGGCGCCGTCGGTCACCGTGAAGTCGATGTCGAAGGTGCCGAGCAGCCCGGCGGGCATGGTGAACGTCCGCGTCGCGGGGACGAAGGCGCCGCCCGGGACGTCGACGCCGCCGGAGGCCGCGCGGGCCAGGTACGGGCTGCGGTTGGTGGTCGCGGCCGGCGCGGAGAAGATCAGCGTCTGGTTGGTGTTCACATCCGTGGCGGTCACCTGGATGCTCACCGAGTCGCCGGCGACCGCGTTCACGTCGGGCTCGGCCACGAACACCGGGGCGGCGTTGACGAACGCGTCGGGCACGTCGGCGTCGATGATGACCGCGGCGTCCACGCTGGCGTCCACGCTGGCATCGACGCTGGCGTCGACGCTCGCATCGGCGCTGGCATCGGTGGTGTCGGCGTCGGTGGTGTCGGCGTCGACCTGGACCGCGTCGATCCCGGCGGCGTCGACGGTCGGCAGCGGGTCCTCGCAGACGGCCGGCTGGCCGTTCACGATCAGGTGACAGCGATCGTCGCTACCGCACATGTAGTCGTCGGGGCACTCGGGCGTGCCGGTGCCGCACAGGAACTGGCAGTTGGGCCTGGGCGCCTCGAAGCAGCCGGTCAGGCCGGCGAGGGCGAGCGCCAGCGCCATGGCCGCGGTGACGGACGGAGACGTGAAACCGAGCGAGCGCGGCATGGTCAGAACCCCCATCCGGCGGTGACGCCCACGCCATCCGGCGTGACCATCGGCATCACGTAGCGAACGGGGCGCGCGCGCGCGCCGGTGGTCCCGGGCACCTCGCTCGGGCCCGGATCGATCGCGAAGAACACGATCGCGCCGATCGCAGCGACGCCGGCGATCGAGAACGCGACGATCGCGTAACTCTCCATCGCCTCGCCCTCGTCGAGCGCGTCGTTGTAGTCGGCGGCGACGTTGCCGGTGTAGCGCGTCGGCTGCCCCGAGTCAGGGTCGCGGAAGTTCTGCAGCCGCTGGATGTCTTCCTTTCGCGACAGCGCCGACTCGCCGAGCACGGCGCCGGTGGTCAGCGCGACTGCGGCCACGCCGACCGAGACCCACGCCGCGGTGCGCTGCCAGCGCGTGCCGCCGTCCTCGAAGCTGGGCGCGTCACCGATGCCGGGGTCGTCGCCCGGGCCGTCGGGTGGATCCTCGCCGCCGCCGGGGGGCCTGGGGGCGATGAGATCGCCATCCCCGCCGGATGGCTTGGGGGCAATGAGATCGCCGCCCTCGCCGGGCGGCTTGGTCTCGCCGCCGCCGGGTGGCGGCACCGTGGTGGGCGTCTTGGCCTCGATCGCGGCGATGTGCTTCTTCACATCGTCCCGGTCCTTGGCGTCCTTGGCCTCGTTGACGTAGCGCCGGTAGTACACGACCGCAGCGTCCTTGTTGCCGCCGGCCTCGTAGGATCGGGCGATCGAGTACAGGATCTTGGAGTCCTTGGTGATGTCGTACGCGGCCGCGTACTCGGCCACGGCGGTGTCGTAATCGCCGGCCTTTTCGGCGGCTTGCGCGGTCACGTAGTGTTTGCGGGCGGCGGCAAAGTCGGGTTTCTGCTGCGCCTCCGCGGTACCTGCGGCGAAGGCCCCATATAGAAGGAGGGCCAAGGTGAGGGTCAAGACACGCATGCGCGACATTGTAACTCAAGGCAGCCCCTCGATATAGTCCCCGCCCTCATGGCCAAGATCGAGAAGGTCCGCAACATCGGCGTCGTCGCGCATATCGACGCCGGCAAGACCACCGTGTCCGAACGGTTCTTGTTCTACAGCGGAAAAATCCACCGGATCGGCGAAGTGCACGAAGGCGACACTCAGATGGACTGGATGCCGCAGGAGCGGGAGCGCGGCAACACGATCACGGCCGCCGCGACCACGTTTGGCTGGCGTAGCCACGAGATCCACCTCATCGACACCCCCGGCCACGTCGACTTCACCATCGAGGTCGAGCGCTCGTTGCGCGTGCTCGACGGCGCGGTGGTCGTCTTCAGCGCGGTCGACGGCGTCGAGCCGCAGAGCGAGACGGTCTGGCACCAGGCCGACAAGTTCAAGGTCCCGCGGGTCGCGTTCATCAACAAGATGGACCGGGTCGGCGCCTCGTTCGACGGCGTCCTCGAGCAGATCCGCGAGCGGCTGGGTGCTAGCCCGCTGCCGGTCCAGCTGCCGCTCGGCGCCGAGGACGGCTTCCGCGGCGCGATCGACCTCGTGCGGATGAAGGCGCTGACCTTC
>JBKJOI010000668.1:0-7175 GCA_046595695.1 Haliangiales bacterium
AGAGCTGCAGCGTCAGCCGGTTGGTGAACGTGTAGCTCGAGCGCAGGGTCACGCCCACGCTGCGGGCCCGTAGCTCGCCGAACAGGTACGCCCCACTCTCGCGGCTCCCGGAGACAAACCTCGGATCTCCATCGGAGTGGACCAGCTGCGGCAGCAGCTGCAACTCCAGGCGAGGCAGCGGCTGGTACGTGACCTCACCGTCGAGACGGAGGCTCTTCCCGCCGGTCGAGTAGAGGAACGTCTCGGTGCCGACTGCCGCAGCGAGCTGCCGCCTCGGGTCCGAGTTGAAGGACAGGTCCCAGCCCAGAACATCCGGGCGCTGCAGCGCGGACCCATCGCCCACTTCTCGGTCGTCGAAGCGATTCGTGAGCACATAGCCTTCGACGGCCATGGTCCAGAAGTTCTTGAATCGCGCGTCGAAGCCCAAGTAGTAGCCGTGCAGCAGATGCAGGCCGTCGAGGTTGTCGCGCAAGGAAGCAAACGTGTGCCCCGACATCTCCGCGATCGCCCAGAACGGCGCCAGCGTTCGGTACTCCAGATACGGCACGATCCGCAGCTGATTCTGCCGCTGAAGAAAGCCCAGATCGTTGAAGTCGGCCCGCCGGCCGATCCGCTCGAGCTCCACAGAGCCCAGCCACTGGCCACCTTCCTTCGCCAGATACAGGCGGCCCGTGGTGTCGACGTCGCCCGCACCGATCACGGTGCCGTCGCGCATGGTCCGCGCGGGGCCGTTCTCGATCGCCGTCACGATGCCTTGCCCGGCCGCCACATACGTTCCGGAAGCGGAGCGCCAGACGCCATCGAGGCCCGCAGCATAGGCGTCGTGAAAGCACCGCCCTCCCACCGGCAGCAACGCGCCGTCCGGACACACCTGTGTCTGCTCGCCCGCCGGCGACATCACCGTCGGGTAGGCATTCTCGGGCTCGAAGCGATTCAGCGCGGTCGCCATCAACCCGAGCGCGCCGCCGACCCCGACCTCGACTCGTACTCTGGCGACGTTGGCCAGTGCCAGCGGTGCAGCCAGCCGTTCCTGCGCGACCCCTGACGGCGGAGTCACCGTCACGTCGGTGCGGCCCGTCAACGCCGAGACCAAGCTCGCATGGACCCCGTTGCCCAGAGTGCCACCGAGCTTGGCGGCGGCATAGATGGTCGACGGCCCGGGCGCCTCCACCCTGGCTCCCTCCGCCGGATCGCCCGGGCCGAGGGTGGGGGTGTCCACGACCGAACCGATTCGCCGGGTGTAGAACATGGTCAGCGCGCCCGGGAATACCTCCAACCTGGGCATCTGGAACAGCTCCATGCCATTGATGAAGAAGGGACGTTTCTCCGGGGAGAACGTCTCGAACGTGGTCAGGTTGAGCAGGAACTGGTCTGCCTCGACCTGCGCGAAATCGGGATTGAACGCTGCGTCGAGCGTGACGTTCTTGCCGAGGCGCCAGCTCAGATCGAGGCCCCCGTTCACGTCGTAGCCGAAGTCTCCGAAGGCTGCGCCATCCGAGGTGGTGTCGACCCAGTCGATGCCGGCCGTCACATAGGGCAGTAGCTCGATCGGATTCGCCGGCTGGATGTTCTCGATTCCGGTGAGCCGGCCGTAATGGGAGACCTCGCCGGCGTCCGCCCTGGGGATGAACGACCACTCCTCGGTCTCCTGACGCGCCGAGATGTACCGGCGGGCCTGGAAGCCCCAGTCCTGCACGCCCACGGCGTGACGAAAGATGCGAAGCGGGATTCGCATTTCGGCCGTCCACCCGCCCGGGCTCTGCTCGACCTGCGCATCCCATACGCCGTTCCAGTCGGCAGAGTAGTCCGTATCGTTGAAGCGAACCCCGTCGCTCAGCACGCCCGCTGCATTGACGGAGAACTCGTACGTGTTCGTGCCATCGTCGATGGCCACCTGCACCCAGTCTGCCTCGACCTGGCGATCGCGCCGCGCCAGGCGCCCCTTCACGGCCACGCCGGTTTGCCTGCAATTGAACGCGACGTACAGGGTGCTCTCGTCGTACAGCACCCGCAGCTCCGTCGGCTCGCTGGGTGCGCTCGCCTCCCTGGGAAATTTCTGGGTGAAGGCGGTGGTCGGCTTCGCCTGCGTCCAGGCGCTATCGCGCAGGTCGCCGTCGATCTCTGGAGCGATTCTCGTCCTCGCCGCGACCAGGAGAGGGCGCGATCGCTCGGCCACCGGAACAGCCGCCGAGATGGCCTCGACCTCCTGCGCGAAGCCGTGGACGGGTACGAGCAGGATCGCAGCCACGACCAGCCAATACTGCAGAGCTCTCACTCTCGGACTCGGCTGGACCGCGAGAGCTTGACGGTCAACCCCACCCCGAGCATGCCGAGCATGAAGAACAGCAGCGGCACGGACATGGATACCTCATTCAGCGCGGCAAACAACTGCTGGAAGACAGCCAGGAGGCCCACACCGAACACGATGATGACCGCCCCGAATGGGGTAGCCATCGACAGCACGAAAGCGCGGTCCGTGCCATCGACCACCAGGACATTGAGATAGGTCGAGCGCACCGGCTTGAAGGCCTCCTCGGCCACCTTGGCCACCCAGAAGAGCGTGAGAGACACGGGCACGAGGACGGCGTTGAGGTCCGGCGCGGCCTGGCTTCTAGACAGGAGCGCGAGCCCGGCGACCGCGAGCGCGCCGCAGTTGAGCACCCCCCACCAGCGAAACTTCACCATCGGACTCAGCCCCATCCCGAGCCGTCCCGACAGATACGGGCCCAGGAAGCGGCTGGTTCCCATGGCGAGGTAGTACCAGTAGTAGTTCTCCACCACGGACTGGAGCACACCGGCCTCGGCCGCGATGCGCTTCTCGGTCAGCAACACCGGCAGCAAGTACATGAAGCAGATCCAGCACGTGTAGAGAACGGACGAGATGAGCAGGGCGTTGCGAAGCTCTGTCACGCGCAGCGTCCGCTGGAGCCGCCGCCAGATCCGCTTGTGCGAGGGCCCCTCTCCTCGAACCGGGGGCCGATGCTCGACCATCGAGATGGTCAGCCACACAGCCGCGGCAGCCGTGATGACGGCCGCCACGAGCCAGGGCAACGCGCCGACAGACAGGAGCCCTTCGGAGGCCGATGCGCCGGGCTGGGCGGTGACGTCAGCGATCCACAGCGAGAGGGCTCCTGCGGCGACCATGACCAGCCCGGACCAACGCCGCTGTCGCGAGAAGAAGCGCAGCAGATCGGCCCCTTGCGGTCCGCCTGCGATGCGCAGCTCGTCGACGAACCAGGCGTCCAGTGCACCATTGAACAAGGCCGAGGCGACGGCATAGAAGACCTCGGCGAGCAGCGACACGATGACGATGGTCCGCACCTCCGCCGAGGTGCCGAGGCTCGAGACGGCATCGGACGAGATGAACCAGTAAGACAGGAACGCGATGCAGAGCACCAGGTAGGTGGACGTGACCATGCGCCGCCGTCCGTAGGAGTCGGCCCAGTCACCCGTGATCGGCTCGGCGAAGAACTCGAAGATCATGGATCCGCTGATCACCAACAGCAGGTTGTCCAGGATGCTCTCGGGCGGGCCACCCGCGCTCGAGAGCCGACGTGCGAGATACAGGAACGCGTAGGCCCCATAGATCCCGTTGACGACTGCCAGGACGGTGTTCGCGGTCCAGTATGTTCGCCAGATGCGCGTCTGTTCGGAGGACAGTTGACTTGACACGGACATCACATGTTTTTCGCCGGGGGCCCGACCAGCGGACTAACCGGCACCGAGGACCGCATCGCAGCCATCTGCCTGGAGCACCTTCACAAAGAAGATATCCATTGGTCTGCATAGTTGATCACGACATTGTTCGGATCGTCGCCGAGCTTGCGGCCGTTGATGGTAGTGGCTGCACGAATCTCGTTGGCCCGTGCTAGTGCGCCCACGTAGGTGTCGGCGGCCACCGCAAACGCGGCCACGTGATCCGCCTGGAACCTGGTGGACTTGAGCGTGGCCCCAACCTTGACGGCGACCTTCTTGAAAAAGATGTCATCGCCGGGCATATCGATCGCGTCCACGAACTGGACCTGTGCGGGCGCAAGAAAGTCTTGCCCGGAAACATAGCTCTTCGGCTCATCCGGCACCGTCGTGAATGGACCTCCCCCGGTCGCCAGGCTGACCAGGTCGTCCTCGAAGCGGATGCCGAACGCGCGATTGACCAGGATCAGGATGTCACCACCGGCGAATCGCAAGTTCAGCTCGACGAGCTCGATCTCTCCGCCATCACTCGGAACGATCAATTCAGTGTGAGTGGGTCCATGGGCGACGCCGAGGCACGCATGAACCGCCTTCACCTTGGCAAGGATCTCGTCACCGCGCGGGTGCGGGCAGGGAAACGTGTTGCCCATCTCGATGCTCACATCGCGAGCCAGGACCGTGCGATCGGTGATGCCGATCGGGACGTAGCGCCCATCGAGGCAGTAGCCCTCGAGCGACAGGAGCTCGCCGGCGGCCTCTTCCTCCAGGAACAGCCCGTTGCCGCCGCCGCGGAGGTGATCGACCACGAAGCGCTTGATGGAGCGAACGCTGCCGTCCCATTCGGCGAGGTGTTCGTGGATGTCAGTCAACGAGCTGCAGCGACGGACGTAGGTGCTACCGCAACCATTCACCGGCTTCAGAAACGCCGAGCGGCCGGGAAAGGGCCACTCGGTGAGCTTGCGCAGGGCTTCGTCATCGATCGTGCGCAGGCTGCTCAGCGACGCGGCTCGAAGAGCGTCGCGCACGCGCGACTTGTTCAGCAGGAAGTCCATCTTCGCGGGGTCACACCCCGGCAACCCGTAGTGCTGCCGCAGGCGGGCCTCCATCCTGAGCGTGACCTCGGGACCGGCATAGGTTCCTCGCACCGGTCGCTTGCCACACCAGGCGACGATCGTTTCGAACGCGGCATCGTCGTCACGCCAACCTTCGACTTGCACGAAATGCGAGATGCACGGCAGCGCACTGTCGAACGGAGGCGGCGGCGCGACGGGCTGGCTGTGACACACCACCACGGCAAGCCCTCGCCGATGGGCCGCTTCGATGACCTTGTACATATGATTGCCAGGCTCGAGAACGAGGAAGAGCTCATCCATGGGGCTATGGATATATGCCTGAAAGAATATGAGTCAAGTCAAACAGCGCTGCATTTCGCTGGAGCGCGCGTGAGTGTCGGCAAAGTCACTCGTGACGGGCTTCGAAAGAGCGTAATCAGGGAGACACTTCCTACAGCCGAACCCAGTGTCCCTCGGACCACACCGACGGAGCACGTGTCGCAGCTTCCAGTATGCGATCTCAAACTCGTCGTGGCGTGACGGCGAGCACACTCACCAAGGGTCGAAGGGGATCTGCCCTTGCGGGCTCAACTTCTCGCGATATATCAATGGCCGTGATGAGAACCACGCGACCCACGGTGAGACGCATATACCAAAGGCCTCGGAGCTCGATCAGTCGTGAATAGCATCCAGCAACTGACACCTTACATGGGCGATTACGCCGGCGAGTTCGCCGACGCCGGCAACGTCCATTGGCAGCCGTACCTCATGTACTTCCACCCGTGCGACTACAAGTCGAATACTGTCAATACGGACGAAAGCGGCTTTCGGTACAGCCAGGCAAAGGGACAGACGCTTTCCATTGCCACCAGCAAGCAGCAGAGCTCGGTGCGGCTCATTGCTGGCAGCTCTACGGTCTTCGGAATCGGCGCGAGCGCCGACCGTCACACGCTCGCGTCACGGTTGACGGAGAACGACGACCGTTCAGCGCCCTGGTTGAACTTCGGTGGCCGCAGCTTCAACTCGACGCAGGAACTGATGCTGTTCGTGCTCAATCGCCACCGCTTGCCCAAGGTCGAGGAGATCATCCTGTTCTCCGGCTTCAATAACCTGGGTCTCGCCCGGTTGCCCTCCCACATGCGCAAGGAGCACGGCGCCTTCTTTCTGTGCCAGGACTTTTTCGAGGCCATGGGCAAGGAGAAGCCCGCGAGCTTCATGACGCGGCTCCGCGGCCGCCCGACGGATCCAGTCGAGGCCGCACCGACCATGAAGGAACAGATCGACTACGCCGTCGACCTCACGCTCAGGCACCTGGAGATCTGGCGCGTGCTTGCCGCAGACATGGGCGCCAAGCTCACATTCGTGCTGCAGCCTCTCGCCAACTGGGTGCGCAGCAAGGGCTCCAAAGAGGAAGAAGCGCTGTTTGCGGAGCTCGAGAAGGCTGGACGGTTCTCCGAGACTTATGGGGACATTCTGGCGCGCGAGAACTACCTCGCCTTCGCCAGCCGCCTGCGCGAGGGCTCGGCCGCCATGGGGGTGCCTTTCGTCGACATGGCGGCAATCCTTGCTGCAGCGATCCAGGCAGAACAGTGGGTCTTCGTCGATCGCATTCACTTCACTGACAGTGGTCACGATCTCGTCTCGCGACTACTACTCGAGGCCACACGGCCAAGGATTGACGCATGAAAGCCATCAGAAACTTCTTTGCCCGTCTGTTTCGCCGCAAGCCCAAGAAGGACGCCTCGATCTACCCCATGTTCTAGTGGCGTAGCCGCGGGTTTCCATGTGTATCCACCACAACTGCATCCGAGAGACAGCGTGACGCCGATCAAGAGTCCTGCGCAGGTCGTCTGGCGCGACGTGTTTCGATATGCGGCACAGCCGGAAGTATTCCTGGATGCAGACAATCTGCGATCCCTGCTGTCAGCGACGCTGGTGGAACAAACCGGAGCGGTCAGTCTTGCGGTGGAGACGGACATCGACCGCAGCCTCCAGGGCCTGTGCGGGCAGGCAGATCGCCTCGAGGCAGCCTGGCACGGGGTCTTCGCATCAGTTCGTTCCGACGAGATCGGCGTCGAGCTCGAACGAATGGTCCTTGCACAATCAGCGCCCATGGCCGCGGCTTTGGGAGCCTGGCTCCAGGGGCTGAGCGCGCCAGCCGTATTCGAAGACGAAGTGCATCTGAAGATCCTGGCGCTGCTCGCTGACGACGTCGGCGTCGGCAAGGCCGAGAACGGGCGCCAGGACGTCTATCGGCTGCTTGCACGGCAAATGGGCCTCACCCATACCGTCGCCGCGACGCGCGATCTCAGCGCCGTACGCTCCGTCGCGGACTCCATGTACTGCTGGCCGGCGCTCGTCTTGGCGCTCAGCCGCCGCAGCGACACCTTCGGGCTCGAACTGATCGGCATCGACCTCGCGTTCCGCACG
>JBKJOI010000775.1:0-5056 GCA_046595695.1 Haliangiales bacterium
GGACGACCTGATGAGCCACCTCGACAAGACCGTCGAGGCGCTCGCCCCCAAGCTGGGCAAGCAGGCGCGCCTGAGCGCGGCGGGCACCAGCGTGCGCGTGCCGGCCCAGATTCGCGCCGTGCTCGGCGACGTGCTCACCCACGCGATCCGGAACGCGATCGACCACGGGCTCGAGGACGCGGACGGGCGGCAGGCCGCGGGCAAGCCGGAGCAGGGCCGGATCGAGGTTCGCGTCGAGCTCGATGACGCGGGTGACTCGGTCCGGCTCGAGGTCGCCGACGACGGCCGCGGCGTGGACACCGATCGGGTACGCGCCAAGGCGATCGAGCGCGGCCTGCTGGCGCCGGCAAGGATCGGCGAGCTGGACGAGGAGGCGCTGCTCGAGCTGCTGTTCCTGCCCGGGTTCTCGACCGCGGCGAACGTCACCGACGTCTCGGGGCGAGGCGTGGGCATGGACGCGGTGCGGGCGCTGGTCGAGGAGCTCGGCGGCCACGCCAGCCTGCGCTCGACGCGCGGGCGCGGCACCACCCTCTTGGTCGAGGTGCCGCTCGAGGGCGCGCCGGAGCCGCGCGGATGAGCCAGCGGGCGCCGGCGCGGAGTGGCGGCGCGGTGCCCTTGCGGATCGGCGAGTGGCTGATCGCCGCCGGCCTCATCAACCAGCAGCAGCTCGACGCGGCGCTGCGGCGGCAGACGCTGCACGGCGGCCGGGTGGGCACGAACCTCGTCGAGATGGGCGCCATCGACCTCGATGGCCTGACGATGGTCCTGGCGCAGCGGATGGGCCTGCCGCCCGCGCTCGAGAGGCACTTCGAGAACGTTGATCCCGCGGCGCTCGCGCGCATCCCCAAGGCGCTCGCCGCCCGCCACTGCGTGATCCCGCTCGGCTTCACCAACACCACGCCGCGCCGGCTCGCCGTCGCCTTCCGGGATGGCGAGCGGCTCGACGCCACCGACGAGATCGCGTTCGTCACGGGCATGCAGATCATTCCCGCGGTCGCGCCCGAGCTGCGCGTCCTCTTCTACCTGGAGAAGCTGTACGGGATCCCGCGCGAGCGCCGCCACCACGTGCGCAGCGCCGGGGCAGCGGAGGCCCTGAGCGACGACGATGCGCGGCGCCGCATGGTCGACGCCTTCCCTTCGGTCGACCTGGGCGAGCCCCAGGCGCTGGGTGCGTCGTCCGCGGATGTGGATGTGGACGTGGACATCGACTTAGACGTCGACGCGGAGCCCGCGCCACCGCCGCGCGCGGCGGCGCGCGCGGCTCCATCGCCGGCGCGTGCGACGCGTGCGATCCGACCATTGACGCTGCCGCCGCCGCGGGCGCCCGCCGCGCCCGCACCCGCGCCGGCACCGGCGCCCGCGCCGGCGGAGACGACCGTCCGGCGGCCCGAGCTCGATGGGCCGACCGCGATCGCGCTGCTCGGGACAGCGCTGGAGCGCGACGATATCGGCGATCTGCTCGTCGAGTACGCGCACGCCGCCTTCGGCGGCGGGCTGGTGTTCATCATACGCCAGCAGATGGCGCTCGGCTGGAAGGGGCGGGTGCCCGGCGCGGGCGACCTGGTGCTCGAGACGATCGCGCTGCCGCTGAGCCAGCCGTCGGTGCTGAGCGTGGCGCACGACGCGCGCGCCATGACCCATGGGCCACCCGACGCGAGCGGGGCGGTGCTGAACGCGATCCTGTGGAAGATCCTGCGCGTGCGCGCGCCTGGCGAGGTCGCCGTGGTGCCCATCGTGCTGGGCGGGCGGGTGTCGAACCTGATCTGCGTCGCGGCCCCCGACGGCGGCAGCCTGAGCGCGGCCCAGGTGGCCGAGCTGGCGCTGGTGGCGTCCGCGGCCTCGGCCGCGTTCATCCGCGTGATCCGCGCCTTCAAGACCATCTGAGCGGCGCGACCGGCCGGGTCAGCGCGCGACCGACCAGCGCCGGCAGGTCTCGGCGGTGGTCGCCCAGGCCCAGCTGAACACGCGCGGGCGCACGACCTCGTCGCAGGCGGCGACCATCTCCTCGTGGCGCCCACCGGTGCGCAGCGCGCGCGCCAGGAAGAACCACTCGGTGATCAGGAAGCGACCGTCGGCGGTGGCGGCGATCGCGCGGCGCCATGCGGCGGCCGCCGCGACCGGATCACCGGCTGCCTCGGCGGCAAAGGCGTCGGCGACGTGCACGACCTCGGGGAAGCTCGAACGGCGCGCCTCGGCGAGCAGCTCGACGTCGTGCTGAGCGCCGCCGACGAGCGTGCGGCCGACGTCGAAGAAGATCGAGCGTCCGGGGTAGGTGCGATCGCCGGCCGCGGCCGGCGCACCCGCCTCGAGCCCGGCGCGCAGCTCGGCGAGCAGCTCGGGCCCGGCGCGCGGCACCTCGAGCGCGACGAGCCCGAGCCAGTCGTCCTGGACGGCGACGCCACGGAAGCCGCGCGCGTGCGTCATCGCGAGCGTGCGCCAACGCCGCTGCGCGTCGGCGTCGCCGCGCAGGCTGGCGAGGCCGAGCATGGCGAGCGCCTCCTGGGCGCGGTCGACCTCGACGAGGCGGGCCTCGAGCTGCTGCGCGAGCTCCAGGCGGCCGTCGAGCACGTAAGCGGCGACCAGGTCGCGCACGTAGTCGCGGTTGCCGGGGTCGTCCTCGGAGACGCGCTCGAGCGCCGCAATCGCGCGCGCATACTCACGCCGGGCCACGTGCTGGCGCGCCCCACGCAGCGCCAGGGTTCGATCGTCGAAGGAGTCGGCGCGCGTCCACGCCCAGGTCATGCCTTCCTCGTCGGCATGGCTGGCGTAGTAGTCGAGCACGTGCTGGATGCCGAGGCGGAAGCGCGGCGCCAGGGCGCACAGACGCCGGTAGACGTGCATCGCCTCGCCGGCGTGGCCGCCATGGAACAGCGCCTCGAAGAGGCCGTAGCGGACCTCGCGGTGATCGGCGAAGCGCGCGTCGAGCGCGCGGAAGTGGTCGACCGCGGCCGGGTAGTCGAGCTGGACCAGGAGCTTGAGTCCCTCCATGAAGCCGCGCTGCGCGTCGTCGAGCGCGCCGGCAAGGGCGAGCTCGACCTCGGTGAGCACGTCGACGCCCGCACGCGCGTGCCACCACGCGAGCACGGCGCGGTGGTAGTGCGCCTCGGCGAGCTCGGGATCGCGGGCGAGCGCCGCGGCCAGGTGCGCCTCGGCCTCGGCGAAGTCGTGGCGCTCCAGCGCACCGATACCGAGCTGCAGCTCGCGCTCCACCTCGAAGGCGCGGTTGGTACCCGGCACCAGGCCCGCGGTGCGTCCGAGCACGATGTCGGCGACGTCGCTGGCGGCGGTGCGCACCGCCGCGGGTACGGCCTCGCGCGAGACGTCGCGCTCGATGCGACCCAGCGTCACGCCGTTCACGTGCTCGACGAGCACCACCATCTGGACGCCGGCCGCCGAGCTCGCGAGCGTGCCGCGCACGACCAGGTCTGCGCCCAGGCCGCGTGCCGCATCGACCCAGGCGGTGGCCGGCGCGGCCGGGTCGCGCACGTGGTCGGCGAGCCGGTAGGTGCCGATGAGGGTCAGGCCGGGCAGGCGGCGCAGCTCCGTGCCGAGCAGATGGGGCAAGCCGGTGGCGGCGAAGTCGAGGCGCGGGTCGGTGGTCAGATCCACGAACGGCAGGAGCGCCACGACCCGGCCGGGTACGCGCGGGAACTCCGCGCCATCGGGCGCGGCGATCACGGCAGGCGTCGTCGCCGGCGGCACGGCGCGCGCCAGATCCCGCCGCTGCGACGAGCGGCCCAGCAGCGCGAAGATCAGCGCGAACGCCGCGCCCGCGACGAGCGCGACCGCCAGGCGCGCCGGGCGGCGCCACTTCTCGAAGCGCCGCGGCTCGCGGCGTGCGTGCGCGGCCCTGGCCTCGCTCGCGGTGGGCAGCGGCACCGGCGTCGCCGCGCGCGGCACGAGGAGCTCGGGCACGGGCGCCCTGGCCGCGAGCGCCACGGCGAACGAGGCCGCGTCGGGGAAGCGCTCGTCGGGCTGCTCGCGCACGGCGCGCTCGAGCGCCGCGGCCAGCGCCTCGTCGGCACCGGCGTTCAGCGCCGCGCTGCGTGGATCCACGACGCGCCCCTCGGGCCGGTGCAGCCGGACCCCGGTGAGCGCCTCGAACAGCGTGGCGCCCGCCGAGTACACGTCGGCGCGCGCGTCGACGACGCCACCGCGCAGCTGCTCGGGCGCCATGTACGCGGGCGTGCCGATGGTGCCCCCGTTGCCGGTGAGCTCGCTGTCGCCGAACGTCGCGATGCCGAAGTCGGCCAGCTTGACCTCGCCATCGTCGCCGAGCAGGAGGTTGGCCGGCTTGACGTCCCGGTGCACGATGCCGACGCGGTGCGCGGAGCCCAGGGCAGCCAGCAGCGCGGCGCCGACGCGGCGCACCTCGTCGGGCGGCAGGCGTCCGTCGCGCAGCCGGGTGTTGAGCGCGCCGCCGGCGAGCAGCTCCATGACGATGAACTCGCCGGCCGGATCGACGTCGTGCACGGTGACGATGTTGGGATGGTGCAGCGTCGCGGCGGCGCGCGCCTCGCGCAGGAAGCGCGCGCGGAACCTGGGATCGCCCATGCGCTCGGGCGCGAGCAGCTTCACGGCGACGACGCGCCCGAGGTTGCGATCGAGGACCTCGAGCACCGTGCCCATCGCGCCACGCCCGAGCGGGCGCAGGATCTTGAAGCGCGGCGGGAGCCGCGCGGCATCCTTCTCGAGCGCGGGTGGTGGGGGCGGCTCGCTGTCGACGGTGGGCGACGTCAGCGTGTGGCCACTGCGTCGGGCACGCGCGCCGCCGTCATCGTCGCCTTTGCCGGACACGCGCGCAGCCTATTGCAGGGGCGATTTCCGGGCAACTGCGCAGCGCGGCGGACGGTTAGTTGGTGAGAAGAGACTTATAGAACTAAGCCAATCCGGAGGCTGAAGCTGGCCGGGGCGGCCATCGCGTCCCAGCGAGGTCGGCGCCCGGGCGAGCGCAACCGCGCCGAAGGACATGGGCGTGGGTTTGGCGCGCTGCGTTCCCCCCGCCCATGCCGCCTCGGCGGGCGACGGCTCAGGTCCACGGACGACCAGCGTCGCC
>JBKJOI010000945.1:0-10189 GCA_046595695.1 Haliangiales bacterium
GATCGATTCACACGTCGTCGACCCTCGTGGGGTGCTTGCGGAAGCCGTTACCCATGTGTCCCCGATGCAACAGTGTGAGTCCCGGACACATGGGTAACGACCTCGCCGAGGACCCAAAGAAGGGGAGCGCGGCAGATCTGCCGCGCTCAGCGACCTCGCCGCGAGGCCGGAAGCGATCGAGGATCACGAACGGTGATTTAGGGGCCTCGTGCACGTGGCGCAACCGAGCGACAATGCCGTCGCGCTTCAGGATGAGCGCCTCGATCGAGACGCTTCGGATTCAGAATCCCGGGGGGGCCGTTGGCAAGGTGCCACAGCCTTGCGAAATCGGCGGAGCTGCCGGAGCGATGCGCTTTCCGGCGCGCACCACCTCGCTGACGCGACCACCGTCAAAGCGGATGAACGAAGTCATATGATCGCGGTTGCCCTCGAAGATCCACATCTCCAGCGTTGGGAAGCAGGCCGCCACTATCCGGTCGGGCGGCTTGCCGAGGAGTCGCTCGACCTCCGCAGTGCCCATGCCGACGCGAACCTCCGCGAGGCCGGCCTTGCGATGGCAAAAGGCTACCGCAACCAAGCCGACGAGAAAGAGCCCGATGAAGGGAAGGAGTGGACGCTGCATGAGGGAGAAACGTCGCAGCAAGGGCATTTAGTCTGCAAGATTCGCGCGGATCGACACGTCGAGCACACCGCCCCCGCCCGCCAGTCATTCGGAACTCAAGGCACTGGCCAGCAGCTACCAGTCGGTCGCCATCAGCTCCGAGAACAGGCGGGCGCCCGCACGGGCCACGAGAGCCGAACTCGAGGCAATGACGAGACCAGTGGCGCACAGCTGAGTCCGTCGGGACCCATGGCCAAAGCCCACAACGCGTGGATACACAGCCATTGGGAGACGAAATACATGCCTACGACGACGCCGTCGGGTAGCAAAGCTCGTCGGCGTAGATCGGGCCGCGATCCGGCCGTCCGCGGTCGCCGGCGCGAACTCACCACACCGCGTACGATCGTGAAAACCTGTCCACGGGAGGGGATCAAGCTCACCGCTGAGATGCTCGCCATGCGATGAGCGTCTCCGGTACGTCCGGCCGAGGGACTACGGTGAGACGGCGGTCGCGGCCAGCAGCTTGATCTTGGGGTTGCTGGGCAGCGTCAAGGTGGTGGGCACCTTGGAGGGATCGAGCGGCAGCGCGTGCACGAACGCGTGGAAGTTGCCGTACTGGCGGCCTCCCGCCTTCCAGAAGTAGGACGCGGCCACGCCGTGGTCCTCGTCGGCCTGCAGGTCGGGCGCCCACCAGTCCGAGACGAGGCGCGTGAACGTCTCGTGGCTGCCGTCGCTGTAGTCGACGCGGAAGGTGCCGGACTGCGTGCCGTCGACCGCGAGCACCAGGAGCTCGAGCGCGCCGGCAGCCGAAGGCGGCAGGGCGACGACCTGCCCGCTCGTGGCGACCACGTTGGCGCTGCTGCCGCCGAGGGGGCCGAGCGAGAACTCGTGGAGACCGGCGAACAGCGGCGCGTCGAGCGCCTGCGCGGGAAACCCGCTGCCGGCTCCGTCGAGCTCACCGCTGCCGGCGCCCTGCCGGATCCCGCGCGCGTTGAACGGCAGGCTGATCGGGGTCGCCGTCGTCGCCGCGCGGACCTGGACGGCGCGGGCGCGCAGCGTGGGCGCGTACGGAGAGGCCAGCCGCTCCACGGTGAAGTCGTACGCGTGGCCGGCCTCGGCCTGGAACGTCACGTCGAAGCCGTGCAGCAGGATGTTGCGGAAGTCGTGGCGCGTGAGCGTCCTGGCGGCCAGCTCGCGGCGGTCGTCGTGATCGACGACGGCGAGGGTCGCGACCGGCGCGTCGTCGTGGGCGAAGTCGTCGACCTGCAGCTCGAAGCGAGCGATGGTGGGGCCGGCGGGGACGGCGAGCGCGCCGCCCGCCAGCATCAGGCAGTCGGCGGCGTCGTGGTGGCGATCCGTGGACCAGCGCTCGAGCGGGTCGAGCCGGCCGCACGCGTGGTCGAGGTTGGCGGCGGTGAGGCTGGGCGCGGCGCCGATCGACAGATCGTGCACGGTGAGCACGGGCGCGCCCGGCGCCGCGAGCCAGCGCACGCGGAACTCGAGCGGTCCCTGCGCCGGAGCGTGCACGAACGGAACGGCGACGTCGTGTCGGACGCCGGGCTTGCCGAGCTCGCTCCACGTCACCTGACGCGAGGCGATGACGACCCCGGCGGTCTCGCTGTACACCTCGAGCTCGGCCAGGGGCACCGCCTCCGCGCTGGACCGCGACACCGAGAGCTGGGCGTGGAGCGTGTGCGTGCCGGGACGAAGCGACGCCAGGAACGGTCCGGTCTGCACCAGCCCATTCGTCGGGCAGCTGCCGGCGTCGCAGGCCCAGGCGTTCGGGCTCACGGGATGGCCCATGGCGTGGTTGAAGCTCGATCCGCCGGCCGCGCGTGCGAACGGCGCTGCGGCGGTGGAGGGCGGTGCCAGGGCGGCGAGGGCGTTGGCCGCCGCGATCTGGCGCTGCGAATCGACGCGGTCGATGGGGCCGTTCCACGACAGGCCGAACGCATTGTTGGCGTTGCGCGAGCTCCAGATCGAGCGTGCGTGGCGCAGCAGGAAGTCGCGGTACTCGGGCTTGCCCGTGATGTCGTACAGGCTCATCAGGTAGCGCTGGTAGATCCCCTTGAACGCGCTCTGGTCGTCGTTGCAGTCGCCCGTCGCCTCGCAGCGCTCGCGCAGGACGCCGTCGTCGTCGACGAGGCCGGTGGTCGACGCGTCGGCCAGGCCTTGCGCGACGACCAGGTACTGGTCGCCTCCGGTCGCCCGGTAGAGCTCGACGGCGGCGCCGAGGATGATGCCCTGGTTGTAGATCCAGATCGGCTCGCCCTGGTTGTGGCAGTCGCGCAGGCCGTCGTTGATCAGGTGCTGGGCGTTGACCATGCCGATGCCCATGAACCAGCTCCAGGAGCGCTCGGCCCAGGCGAGGTACTCGGTGTCGCCGGGCGTGCGGTTGTGGAGGTTGGCGGCGAGCAAGATGAACAGCTCGGCGGTGACCGCGTTCTTGAAGTCGCGGTTGGGGTTCCACCAGACGCCGCCACCGCAGCTCGTCTCGTCCCACGCCGCCCGCAGGTCGGCGAAGATCCGGCCCGCCAGGTCGAGGTAGTCGCGGTTGCCGGTCACATCGTAGGCGCGAATCCACGCGTTGCCCCACCAGGCCTGGTCGTCGTAGCCGAACTCCTCGAGGAAGTCGGCGAAGCCACGCAGATCACGGCTGGCCGGGAACATGTACTGGTGGACCGCGGCGTTCGATCTCTCGTAGCCGGTGAGGCTCACCTCGATCCCGCTGGCCCAGGTCCACATATGGCCACTGTTGAACATGCCAGTTTGCGGGTCGTACATGCCGGCGAGGGTCCGCAGCGCCGCGTTCGTCGCGGCGTTCCAGTCGTCGCCGACCCGCACGTTCTCGACGGTGGTCGGGTCGTGCAGAGGCGGCGCACCGTCGGGCTCACCGCCGGCGTCGGGCCTGACGCCGGCGTCAGAGGCTCCCGCCGTGCCGTCGCAGCCGGTGGTGGCGACCAGGAGGGTGAGGATCGCCAGCGCGACGAGGCGCGCGAAGTGGGCGGGGATCATGGGCAGCACGTCTCCAGGGAGGCTCCGGTGCGGAGCTCGAGGCAGGTCCGGCAGTGGACGCGTGATCCTCGGGGCGGTGTCCGGGACGAGGTGTCCAGATTCGGGATAAGCCGTGGCGGTTTCTGCCGTGACCCCGGGATCTCGGTTCGGCGGCCTGTAGCGGGAAGATCTTCCGAGCTTCACGTTCGCCTACCCGAGACATCAATTTTCAGGGGGGATGAACATGCGACAGACACTGGTGATCCTGGGGCTACTGGCGGCGTGCGGCGACGAGATGCTGGGCGAGGAGCTCGCGGTCGAGAGCGGCGAGGTCAAGAACGGCACGGCGACCTCGCCGCTGACCTGGCGAGCGGCGCGCGTCGACGGCGGCTGCACCGGCACGGTGATCGATCCGTGGTGGGTGCTGACCGCGGTGCACTGCCTCGGGCAGGACAAGGACCCGAACACACACACCGTGAGCCTGTCCGGCCAGGTGCGGAACGTGACCCACGTGACCTTGCACCCCATGTGGTGGACCGGCGTGGACGTCGCGCTGCTGCGCCTGGATCAGCCGTTCACCAACATCACACAGGACGAGCTGGCCATCTGGCCGGCCGATACCCAGTTCCTCTACGGGCAGAACGCGACCTGCTACGGCTACGGCGCCATCGACACCGGCGGGGCCTGCCAGGACTCGGGCGACTGTGCCTCGGGCTGGTTCTGCAAGTGGGGCGTGTGCATGGAGAGCTCGGGCGGGCAGCTCAACAAGGCGACGCTCAAGATCATCTCGGACCCCGAGGATCCCGACAAGTGGTACCGGATGGACGTGCCCAACTCGAGCGGCCAGATGATGCTGCCGGGCGATTCCGGCGGCTCCTGCCGCATCGGTACCTTCGTCACCGGCGTGATGAAGGCGGGCAACGCGACCAACTACAACCGACAGACCAGCGCCGAGGCCTTCGCGACGTGGGCCGAGAAGCGGCGCGACTGCCCGGGCTTCGATCCCAACTCCACCAGCACCGGCTTCTGCTCGCCCGAGTGTCCGTGCGACGCCGGCGAGGGCGACTGCGACGCCAGCAGCGACTGCCAGCCGGGGTATGTCTGCACCAGCAACAGCGGGCCCAGGTACGGCCTGCCGGCAAACTACGACACCTGCGAGCCGGTGCAGCTGCCGTTCGTGTGCTCGACGTTCAGCACCGCGTCGCCCAAGGACGACTTCTGCGACTCGACCTGCCGCTGCAGCCACTCCGAGGGCGACTGCGACACCGACTTCGACTGCGGCGGCTCGCTGGTGTGCAACTTCAACAACGGCGCCGCCGTCGGCCTGCCGGCGAACTACGACGTCTGCGTGTACCCGGCCGCGCCCGGTTGCCCGACCTACGACCACGAGGTCGACGATCCCGACTTCTGCACCTCGGGCTGCCCGTGCGACATCGGCCAGGGCGACTGCGACGGCAACGACGAGTGCCGCGGTGGCCTGGTCTGCGCCTCCAACGTGGGTGCGACCTACGGCAAGCCGGCCGACTACGACATGTGCGTGCGCCCGTAGCTCGGCGAGGCGGGAAACCAGCCACGACGGCGCTCCCTTTTGGCCATGCCGTGCTGATCCTCGAAAGAGACCCAGAGATACGGGCAGATGCACCAAGGGCTCGCGTAGGAAGCGCGAGCCGCTAGACTGCGGCCTTTCCTGGGGGAACCGATGCCACGTGTCTGGATCGCTGGTCTGTTGCTGCTGGTCGCCTGTGACGATGCTACTCCCGCCGCTGTCGACGCCGCCGTCGACGTCGACGCGGCCTCGGTGGACGCCGCCCTGATCGACGCCGGTTCGATCGACGCGGCCGGCTTCGACGCCGCGCCGTTCACCATCGGCGGCGAGGTCAACCTGACCACCGCCGTGCTGAGCGCCGGGCGGACCTGCGGCGAGGCCCCGCAGTACGCCGTGACCGGCCTGAGCGCGACCAGCGCGACGCTCGCCACCGCTCCCGTCGACGACTGCCTGGCGGCCTTCGACGAGGTCCTCCTCATCAACCTGCAGGGCACCCCGGAGGCCAGCGTCAACGTGGGCCAGTGGGAGCTGCTCGAGGTGGCCAGCGTGGCCGACCACACGGTCACCTTCCGCGCCGCCAAGGCCAGAAGCTACGGCTCCGTGCTCGACTCCGACAGCGGCATCGGCACCGGTGCGAGCGATCAGAAGGTCGTCCTGGTGCGCGTGCCGCGCTACGGAGCGCTGACGATCGCGGCAGACGCCGTGGTCACCGCCGAGGCGTGGAATGGCAACAGCGGCGGCGTCCTCGCGCTGCGCGCCGACTCGATCCAGGTCGACGGCACGCTGAGCGCGGCGCGCCTCGGCTACCGCGGCGGTCGCTGGAGCCAGGACGGCGGCGACTGCACGCAGAACATCCCGACCGAGGCCGGTGAGTCGATCAGCGGTCCGGCCGTGGCGAGCGCCACGGCCAACAGCGGCGGCGCGGGCGGCACCGCCGCCGCCGACGGGCCCGGCTACAACGCCAACTCGCCGATCAGCCCCTCGGCGGGTCATGCCACCGCCGGCGAGCCGGGCCAGAACGCCAACGGACGCACCCTCGGCGAGCCCGGCCAGGCGTACGGCCAGCCCGGCGCGGCCCGGCTCACCATGGGCTCCGGCGCCCCGGGCAACCTGACCTGCACCAACGAGAACAGCTTCCCCATCCTCAGCCTGCCGCCGAGCGACCACCGCGCCGGCGGCATCGTGGTGGTGCTGGCCAACCGGGTGACGGTCGCCGAGAGCGGCGCCGTCAGCGCCACGCCGGTCGACGCGGTGCGCGATACCGCGTCCTCGGGCGGCTACGTCTACCTTCGCGGCGCCACCGTCGACGTCGGCGACGAGCGGGTCACCGCGCGCGGCAGCAAGGCGCTCAGCGTCAACGGCCCCGCGGTCGGCATGTTCAACCTCGGCAGCGTCGGCTACATCGCCATCGGCACCAGCGCGCCGCTGGTCGGCCAGACCAGCCCGGCGGCCAGCGTCGTCCCGTAGCCGTATTGTGCAGCTGGCTACCCTCGCAGAGGGCGCGGCCTGAGCGAAGCCGCTCCCCCCGGACACCGTGATCACCTCGACCTTCGATGCCCGAAGCTCTCGCCGGAGGGCGGCGGGCTCGTGGCGCGATCGCGCCCACGTCAGCACCGCCTGGCCAGCGTCGCCACGTCGCGGACGAGCTCGATCGTGGCGCCGTCCGCGAGCGCCGCGACGTCCTGGCGCAAGTCCGCGTGCAGCGTCCCGGTCACGTCGGCGAAGTCCTTGTCGTTGCGCGAGACCAGCACGATTTGCGCGCGTGGCAGCGTGCGCGCGAGCGCGAGCACGCTCTCCCAGATGAGCGCGTCACGGTAGCCGTCGTGGCCGAGCCCGTCGAAGGGACGCCGCCGGGCGAGCGCGCGCGCGGCCACCTCGCGATGGGGCACGTCGGGGTAGGGCAAGATCGCGAAGCCCGCGCCGCCGCCGAGCACCCGCTCCACCAGGGGTTCGGTGCGCCCCGCGCGCAGCGCGCGCACGGCGGCGATCGCGTTCGTCACGTCGGGCTGCTGCACGGACGGCCGGTGCGCGATCAGCTCGTCGACGACGATCTCGGGCAGGTACACGCGCACGCGCCCCTCGCGCGCGGCTCGGAGCAGGCGCGACCACGCCGGTTCCCTGGGCCGAAGGTCCAGGATCACTGCGTTCGAATCGAGGACGACGTGCCACATGGGACGCGGAGGCGCGAGCGGCGCGGCGCGAGTCTAGCGCGGACTCGCGGGAGACGTGTTCGGGGTCAGACGCTCGCGCTGCGCTCCCCGGAGGGCGTGCTCGGGCGGTCGCGCACGGCGAAGCCCCGGGCTAGGATGCCGTTCGCATGAGCGAGCCGGAGCGACGCGAGGTCGAAGCAGCCTTCCAGCACTTCTGGACCATCGGCAACCTGGACGAGACCTGGGCCCCGTGGACCGACCTCTTCACCGAGGACGTCCACTACGTCGAGCACATCTATGGCGAGATGCGCGGGCGCGCCGCCGTGCGCAAGTGGATCGGCGAGCTCATGGCCGACCATCGCGACGTTCACGCGGTCATCGACTGGTACATGATCCGCGGCCGCCGGGTGGTCGTGAACATGCAGAACCGCTACTACAACCCCGATCCTGCGGGGGCGCCCTTCGACTTCCCGGGCATCACAATTCTCGAGTACGCGGGCGCCGGGCTGTTCGGCTACGAGGAAGACTACTGGTGCGTGCGCACCGCCAAGGCGTGCCACAAGCAGTTCCACGAGGCGGTCGCGCGCTCGGGCGGGCGCGGCCTGGAGGGCGGTCGCCTCGAGGAGCTCGAGGCCCGCCGGCGCGCCGACGCGCTCGCCGTCTTCGCCCGCGGCGGGTAGCGGCGTCTGGAGCGGTCGCGCGCCTACTGCTGGTGGACCACGCCGATCGCCGCGACTCGGCCCGGGCCGGCAAAGTAGATCACGGGGGCACCGTGCAGCTTGTACGTGGGCATGCGGTACGAGATCAGCTCCTCGGCGCCGGGCAGCGCCTTGCGAACGGTGCTGCGCACGCGCGCGAGCGCGGCCTGCACGGCCTCGGGCTGCGCGGCGATGTACGCGTCCACTGACTCGAAGTCGGGCTTGGCCATGGGTCCTCGCTAGCGGGGCGGGAGCGCGGCCTTCGACCCGGCGAAGGCCGCGCTCCAGGTCGGCGCGGCCGCCTTGATGAGGTCGACGAGCTCCTTGGGTAGGTCCGACTCGCCGGTCAGCTGGCGGATCTCGATCACCTCGTCCTTGCCCGGCACGATCGGGCTGCGCATGGCCCACTCGATGGCCTCTTCCCGCGACGCCACCTCGATCAGCCAGAAGCCGGCGACCAGCTCCTTGGTCTCGGCGAACGGCCCGTCGAGGACCGTGCGCTTGCCCCCGGAGATCCGCACGTGCGCGCCCTTGGCGCCGGGATTCAGGCCCTCGGACGCGACCAGCACGCCCGCGCGGAACATGTCCTCGTTGAATTTCATGTAGGCGGTGAAGACCTTCTCGTCGAACGGCTCGTCCGCCGGCGGGGTGGGGGCGCCGGGCGCGGGGGTCGGAATGATGAGGAAGCGCATCGTCGTGTCTCCTTGAGCTGGTGCTGGATGTACCAACGCGACGAACGAGGTTCGACGAGATCGACACCGCCCTCAAAACTTTTTCGTGGCGGCCGCTCCCCGGGCCGCTTCTCGACCCGCGCGACCAGCGCTCCGGCGTCGAGGCGCAGCCAGGTGCCGCGTGCATCGTCGCGTCGGGCAGCGCGTCGCGGAGCTCGGTCATCGGCTCGCTCGCAGCGACTCGGCGAGTCGCTTGCGCGCGTGGTGCAGGCGCGTGTAGACCGTCGCCACCGGGACGCCGAGCCGCTCGGCGATGAGCTCGCACGACGAGGTGGTACGCGATCTGGAACAGCCCGGTGGTCAGGCGCGCGCGGCCCTCGAGCTCGGGCAGGCGCCGGTGCACCACCGTCCAGATCTCCTGCGCCAGGTCCTCGGCGTGGCTGCGCCCGGCCAGGCGCACGATCACCCGGTAGACGTAGTCGAAGTGCTGGGCGTAGACCTCGTCGAAGTCGTAGGCAGTGGGCTCGGCACCGGCGCCCCGCAGGACCACGGAGGGCCCGCGGGGCGAGTGGGTCTGTGGTACGAACCGCCCATGAAAGCCAATCAGATCCCGGCCAACGAAGCCCTGACGCGGTTGCGCGACGGCAACCGGCGCTACAGCCAGAATGTGCGCAGCGTCGACTCGCTGGTCTCGCACAGCCGCCGCGATCTGAGCGTGCAGGCGCCGGTCGCCATCGTGATCGGCTGCTCCGATTCGCGCGCGCCCGCCGAGATCGTCTTCGACCAGGGGCTGGGTGACCTGTTCGTGATCCGCGTTGCCGGCCCGATCGTGGCGCCCTCGCAGATCGGCAGCGTCGAGTTCGCCGCCGAGCGCTTCGGCACCCGCCTGGTCGTGGTCATGGGTCACACGCACTGCGGCGCCATCGAGGCTGCCATCGAGGCCATCATCGGCGCGCCGGGATCGACCTCGACCAACCAGCTCTCGATCGTGAGCCGCGTGCGTCCGTCCATCGAGAGCCTGGTGACCGCCGGCCTCATCCTCGAGCCCGAGCGGCTGCGGCGCGAGTGCATCCGCGCCCACGTGCGGGCCTCGGTGAACCACCTGCGCCACGGCTCGGAGATCATCGAGCGCCTGTCGGCCGAGGACGGCTTGCTGGTGGTCGGCGCCGAGCTCGACCTGGGTACCGGCGAGGTCGGCTTCTTCGACGGCGTGCCCGGGTAGTCGCCGGCCATCCTCGCGGGCGGCGACGGGCTGGCGGCGGTGGTGCCAGGCCCGATTCGACTTTGTTCGGGTCCACATCGAATCCGGCCATGCTCCAGGCCGGTTGCGGCCACCGGGTCGGCCGCGTGGCGTGGCTTGCCCCAGTGGCGTCCCGGCGGCGACGCTGGCGCTGGCGCTGGCGCTGGCGCTGGCGCTCGTACCTCGCCACAGTGAAGATGACCGGTACGGTGGGCGGCGCCGGGTAGCTCGATCAGGAGCTCCGGTAACCTCAAAAAAGGCAGGCCTGCCGCGGATCGGTACGACCTTG
>JBKJOI010000202.1:0-16987 GCA_046595695.1 Haliangiales bacterium
CCGCGCCGCGCCGCGCCCCCCGCGCCGCTCCCGCCCTCCGCACCGCGCCGCGCCGCGCCCGCCCTCCTTCCCCGCCGCGCCCGCCGCGCCCCGCGCGCACCACCGTCTGCGGACCCCCGCCCGGATGCGGTATCTTCATCCGACGTGGCGCGCGCGCGGGTGAGACGCTGGTTCGTCGGGGCCCCGACGGCGCTCGCCGCGCCGCTCGTGCTCGCGTTCGTCCTCACGCACGCGCCGGGCCTCGTGCACGCGCAGGACACGCGCGCCCCTTCTCCCTCCGCGGGCACGCCCTCCGGCGACGAGCCGACCGGACCGACGATCCGCGCCGTGGTGCGCGTCGACACCGATGACGACGAGGCCATCTTGGCGCGCGTGCGCGGTCACGTGAGCGATCTCGCGGTCGAGCTCGTCATCGAGTACGGCGTGCTCGAGCGCATGGAGCAGAAGCGGCGCGCCACCGCGGCCCGCCTGGCCCGGCGGCTGGAGGCGCGCGCCGTGGTGTGGTTCACACCGCTCGCCAAGGGCGGCTTCCGCGTCCACGTCGCCGACATCGAGCGCAAGCAGCTGCTCGAGCGCGACGTCGCGCCCGATCAGGGCAAGCCGGAGGACCGCTCGGCCCTGCTCGAGACCGCAGCGCTGGTGGTGCGCTCGGCGATCTTCGCCATGCAGGAGGGCACCGCGATCGGCCCGCCCGCGCAGCTCACCGAGGAAGAGGAGCCGCCACCGGTCGTGCCGCCGCCGCGCCCGCGGCCGCCGCGCCTGCCGGCCCTGGTGCCCGCCATCGCGCTGGGCGGCGCCTGGGCGTTCGACGGCGTGGACGGCGGGCACCCGGGGTTCGCGGCGCGCGCCGCGCTCGCGCGCGGGCGCTACGCGATCGAGCTGGGCGTGCACCTGCCGGCACCGGCCACGATCGAGGGCGAGTTCGCCCAGGTCAGCCTGTGGCGCGTGCCCATCTGGCTGGGCCTCGAGGTGACCCTGGCCCGGCCCACCCCCGGGTTCCGCGTGGGTCTGGCCGTGCGCGGCAGCGTGGTGCTGTACACGCGCACGACCGAGGCGGTCTTCGGCGGCGCCACCGGCACGCCGCCGTCCACGGTCGCCGCCGGCGCGGTCGGCCCCGAGTTACGCATGGAGTTCCGCATCGTTCGCCGCGTAAGCTTGGAGGTCGCGGCGGGTATCGACGCCGTCGCCAACGCGCCCGAGCTGAACTACCAGCAGGGCGCGGAGCTGCTCGAATTCGAGTCTTTGTGGCTCGTCCAACCACATGTCGGGCTAAGCCTGTTGTTCCGCTGAAGAAAATGCCCCACGCCCTGACCCGATCCCTCCCATGGCTCGCTCTTTCCTGGCGCACCATGCTCTTCCCGGCCGAACCGCTCCGCGCCTTCTCCGTCGCCGTCGCGCCCGATCCACGGGTGCAGGCGGCGGCCAAGGGCGATCGGGCAGCGGCGCAGTCGCTCTGTACCGAGCTGCTGCCACGGGTGCGCAACCTGGTGCGCTACCTGGTGCGAGGAGATTCCGATGTCGACGACATAGCTCAGGACGCCCTCATCGCGGTGCTGCGCGGGCTAGGCAGCTACCGTGCCGAGGGCACGTTCAAGTCGTGGGTCGACCGGATCGTCGCCCGCACGACCTTCGCTCATCTCAAGCAGACGCGCGCCGCGGGGGCAGCGCGCGCCAACGAGGCGCCGGAGCTCTTGCCGGTGCCGGGGGAAGGCCAGACCGACG
This sequence comes from Haliangiales bacterium, assembly GCA_046595695.1. GTDB lineage: Bacteria > Myxococcota_A > Polyangia > Haliangiales > SHYZ01 > JBKJOI01. The sequence goes on from JBKJOI010000202.1 coordinate 1,723, forward strand.
CGTACGTGTTGCGCCGTCAGCTGGCCAAGCTGCTCGACGGGATTCCCGAAGAGCAGCGGCACGTACTGGTTCTGCATCACGCGCTGGGCATGACCGTGCCCGAGATCACCGAGGCCACAGGGACGCCGTTCGAGACGGTCCGCAGCCGTCTACGGCTGGGCATGGCGGCGATTCGCGCGGCGATGGAGCCGGGGGGAGAATCACGATGACCAGCAAGCAGAATGATCTGGAGGCGCTGTTCGCGCTCGACAGCGCCTCCGGCCCGGCCCGGAGGATCTCGTCGGTGAAGGCGGCGGCGCTCGTGGACGCCGCGCTCGCGGGCGCGAACTTCGCCGAAGGCACCTCGCCCGCCGCCGACGCGATGGACGACGAGGCGCCCACGCGCATCTCGCTGCGCGCCGCGCCGCAGCGCACGCCGGTGGCGCAAGGACCGCGCCGGTTCCTGCTCGCGGCCGCCGCGCTCGCGCTGTTCGCCGGCGGCACCGCCGCGGGCGCGTACCTCATGGCGCGCAACGCGGCACCGGCACCGTCAGCACCGCCCGACGCCGGTCGCCCGACCGGTACGCGGCAGAAGCTGCCCGCTCCCGTGGTCGCGCCGCCGGAGGCGCCGGTGCCCGCCCTGGTCCCCGAGGAGCTGCCCGAGCTCACCATGCCGATCGAGAAGGTCGACACGCCACGCAAGCCCCGCCCGCCCGAGGTGGTCGAGCAGGAGGCCGACGATCTGCTCGCGCGCGCCAACGCGCTGCGCGGCCAGCGGCTGTGGAAGGACGCCGAGGCGACCTACCAGGAGGTCGCGAAGAAGTACCCGCGCTCGGCGGCCGCGTACGTCGCGCAGGTGGCGTCGGCGGGGCTGCGGCTGGATCACCTGGACGATCCGGCGGGCGCCAAGAAGCTGTACCAGCGCGCGCTCACCGCGCGGCCGAGCGGCCCGCTCGTCGAGGAGGCGCGCTACGGCCTGGCGCGAGCGCTGCGTGCGCTCGGCGACAGCGCGGGCGAGCGCGACGCGCTCGAGACCTTCGTGCGCGCGCACCCGGCGTCGCCGCTGCGGGCGCGCGCCCAGAAGCGGCTCGGCGAGCTCGGCACGCCGTGACCCGTCGCTGGCCCGAGCTGGCGTTGCTGCTCGGCGCGCTCTGCCTGACCGCCTTTGCGGTCGGCTGCGACGCCAACCAGCCGGTCGCCATCCTGCCCGGGCCGACCTCGGGCTTCTGCCAGGGCGTCGGCCCGGCGATCATCGTCGGCGACGGCATCACCCGCGGCGAGGCCGACGGCACCACCGACGACGTCTGCTCGGGCGCGATCGCGCGCCGCACATTTCGCTTCGCGCTCTGCCTGTGCGAGGGCTACGCGACCTCCACGGCGCTGGTCACCGACTCGTTCGCCTCGGGCGACGGACCCTACCAGGCGGCGACCGCGGGCGCGGCCGGCTCGGTGGGGGTGAACGGGGAGCTGCGGGCGAACGCGAATCTCGACGTGAGCGGCTCGCTGTGGGCCGGTGACCAGGCCGGCGAGGTGGGCGCGTTGCTCGACATCGCGGGCGATCTGCAGCACCAGGGCGGGCTCTCGGGCGGCGGCACCGTGATCGTCGGCCACGACGCCACCGTGCAGGGCCCGGTGTCGCTCACCAGCCTGCAGGTCGCCGGTCGCCTGGTCGTGCCCGCGCTCGCAGACGTCTCGACCAGCGGGCCGCTGACGTACGGCGCGCTGACCGAGGCGGTCGTGACCGTGCCCGATCCGTGCGCGTGCGCCTCCGATGAGCTCGTCGACGTGACCCGCTTCATCAACCTGCACGTCGACGACAACGACAACCTGGCCAGCGGGCTGTCCAAGAGCGCGCTCGCCGGCTTCACCGGCGATGCCACGCTCGACCTGCCGTGCGGCCGCTACTACCTGGACTCGATCGACGGCAGCCCGGGCGCCGAGCTGACCATCCGCGCGCGCGGTCGCGTCGTGCTGTTCGTGGGCGGCAACGTCAACCTGCGCGGCCCCATGCGCATGACCCTGGATCCCGACGCCGAGTTCGATCTGTTCGTCGGCGGACTCTTGATGTCGGACGACGCGATCGAGTTCGGCGACGTGGCCCGGCCGTCCAAGGCGCGCCTCTACGTGGGCGGCAGCGGCCAGATGAACCTGTCGGGCAACTCGGTCTTTGCCGGCAATCTCTACGCGCCGCAGGCGTCGCTCGCGCTGTCCGCCCAGGTCGAGCTCTTCGGCTCGCTCTTCCTGCGCAGCCTCACGCAGGCCGCGCCGGTGACGATCCACTACGACACCGACGTGCTGGCCGCCGACGAGGGCTGCCCGGCCACGAGCGGCCTCTGCGAGAGTTGCCTCGACTGTCCGGCGCAGGCCTGCAACGCGGGCACCTGCGGCCCATGCGCCACGTCCGCCGACTGCTGCGCCCCGCTCGTGTGCAGCTCCGGCGCCTGCGTCCCGGAGACCTAGCCCGGCCTTTCGCTGACCCGATCCGCGCGCACCTTGCCTCTTTCGATACATGAAGCTCGGCGTGGTCGCCCCCGCTCCTGCCACGACGCAGCCCGGCCTGCCGGTCGGCACCACCGACCCCGCGCGCGCCGCGCTGCTCGACATCACGTCGTTCGCCGGCCGTCTGCGCCGCGCCATCGCCCGCGACGAGCTTTGCCTGCACTTCCAGCCGCGCCACGACATCCTGCACGGCCGGATTTCTGGCCTGCACGCGCTGGTCCGCTGGGACTCCGTCGCCGGCGCCGCCGAGCTCGCGGGCCCGCCCTCCGACCCCACCGCGCCCGGCGGCACCTGGCACTTCCTGCCCGCCGCCGAGCAGGCCGGGCTGCTCAGCGCCATCGGCGACTGGGCACTGCACGCGGCGTGTCGGCAGACCGCAGCGCTGCACGCGGCCGGCGTGCCGGTGCCGGCGGTGTCGCTCGACGTCTCGGTCGCCGAGCTGGTGATGCGCGACTTCGTCGGCCGTGTCGAGCATGCGCTCGCGCGTGCCGAGCTGCCTGCCGACTTCCTCGAGATCGCGATCTCCGCGCATGCGCTCGCGCGTGCGCCCGCCGCGGCGCGTCCGCTGGCCGACCTGCGCCGCCTGGGCGTGGGTGTGTGCCTGGACGGCTTCGGCGGCGCCACCAGCGGCCTGCGATCGTTCGCCCGCCTGCCCATCGACGCGGTGGAGATCGATCGCCACGTCGTCGCCTCGCTCGACGCGCCCGGCGCGACCGGGCTGCGCGCGGTCTCGCTGGTGCGTGCGCTCGCGCGCGTGGCCAAGGCGCACCGGCTGCGCGTGCGCGCCGCGGGCGTGGTCTCGCTCACCCAGCGCACCCGCCTGGCCGCCGCCGGCGTGGACGATCTCCAGGGCGACCTGCTCACGCCGCCGCTCGCCCCCGGCGAGCTCGGCATGTTGTTCGCGTCGCGCCGCCAGCTCCCCGCTGTCTCAGGCCCGTGTTAGCCTCGAAACTACATGGCTCGCAAGAACCTGGTGCTCGACACCAACGTCCTGCTCCACGATCCCCGCGCGATCTACACGTTCGAAGACAATCACGTGATCATTCCGATCTACGTGATCGAGGAGATCGACGGCTTCAAGAAGGAGCTCTCCGAGCTGGGGCGTAACGCGCGCGAGGTCGCGCGCCACCTGGACGCCTTCCGCACCAAGGGCCGGCTCTCCGACGGCGTGCCCATCGGCGAGAAGGGCGGCGTCCTGCGCGTCGCCATCGGCAAGCGGTCCATGCCCGACCCGCTGCGCCTGGCCCAGGTCGCCGACAACTTCATCCTCGCCGTGGCGCTGGAAGTGCGGGACGCCGAGCCCGACATCCGCACCACCCTGGTGACCAAGGACGTCAACCTGCGCATCCGCGGCGACGCGCTCGGCCTGTTCACCGCCGACTACGACGCCGAGAAGATCGACATCCAGGAGCTCTACATGGGCTCGGTGGATCTCGACGTCAGCGCCAAGCAGATCGACTCGTTCTACGCCGACGGATCGCTCGCGATCGACGGCAGTGAGCTGCACGCCAACCAGTACCTGCTGCTGCGCAACGCCGAGAACCACACCCAGACCGCGCTCGGCCGCTGGGACTCGGTGCAAAAGAAGGTCCTGCCGATCAAGAAGCTGCGCGAGGGCGTGTGGGGCATCCGCCCGCGCAACAAGGAGCAGCACTGCGCGCTCGACCTGCTGCTGAACGACGACATCAAGCTGGTGACCCTGGTCGGCAAGGCCGGCACCGGCAAGACTCTCGCCGCGCTGGCCGCCGGCCTGCAAAAGGTCGTGGAAGAGAACGTCTTCCAGAAGCTGCTCGTGTCACGGCCCATCTTTCCGCTCGGGCGCGACATCGGCTACCTGCCCGGCAACATCGAGGAGAAGCTGAACCCGTGGATGCAGCCCATCTACGACAACGTCGAGTTCCTCCTCGGCCTGGGCAAGAGCGACAAGAAGGAAGGCCGCAACTACGCGGAGCTCATCGACCTCGGCTACATCGAGATCGAGCCGCTCACGTACATCCGCGGCCGCTCGATCCCCAACCAGTACATGATCGTGGACGAGGCGCAGAACCTCACGCCGCACGAGGTCAAGACCATCATCACGCGCGTCGGCGACGGCACGAAGATGATCCTCACCGGCGATCCCTACCAGATCGACAACCCCTACGTGGACGCGGCCAACAACGGCCTCACCACCGTGGTCGAGCGATTCAAAGACGAGCCCATCGCTGGGCACATCACGCTCACCAAGGGTGAGCGCTCGGTGCTCGCGGAGATCGCTTCGAACCTGCTGTAGGGCTATTCGTCGAGAGGCGGAGGCGGGGCCGCGACCAGGCGCTCGAGCTGGTCGGGCGCGGCCACGTCCGTGAAGCGGACGCCGATGCCGCGGCGTGGGACGACGAAGCGAACCTCGCCACGGATGCGAATGGGGTCCCGGCGACCCGGCAGCGGGAAGTCCATGACTACCTCGTCGCCCGGCTTCTCGGTCGGGACCGGCTCCTCGTAGAAGAAGCCTCCCGGCGACAGGTTCGTGACCACGCGGTAGTAGACGTCGTCTCCCTGGAGCTCGACCGCCAGGAAGTACGTCGGGGTGCGTGGTGCGCTGCGGCGCTCGGAATCGAGTTCGACCATTCAGATACTCCCGTCTTGTGACTTCGGGGCATGGATATTCGCTCCGGGACCCTAGTGTCAAGCCACGGTGTCGAAAAAACCTCAGAAATACGGCTAGATAGCAGCCTGATTGAACTAGTACAGTATGCGTGTACGACGGGGTGATCCGATGAAGCGCCAACTACTACTCGCCTTGCTGCTCGCGCTGCTCGCCGCGGTCGTTTGGATCGCGACCGTGCCCGACGGCCGCGCGCGACTGATCGTGGGCGTGTCCTGGCTGCGTGACGCCGGTCTGGCGGGAGTCGCCGTCTTCACGCTCCTTTACGTGGCGTCGGTGCTCGCGTTCGTGCCCGCGACCTGGTCTGCCGCGCTCGCCGGCTACCTCTATGGACCCGCACTCGGCATCGCGATCTCGCTGCCCGCGACGATCATCGGCGCGAGCGCCGCGTTCCTCGTGGGTCGATTCCTCGCGCGCGATGCGGTCGCCGCATTCGTCGCGCGAAGGCCGCGCCTGCGCGCGCTCGACGCCGCGCTCGCCGAGGGCGGCTGGAAGCTCGTGACGCTGCTGCGGCTATGTAGCCCGCATAACTTCCTCAACTATGGCCTCGCCGCGTCGAGGGTCAGCTTCGGCTCGTTCGCGCTCGGCACCATGGCCGGCGGCTGGCCGCTCACGGTGATGTTCTGCATCGGAGGCTCGCTGGCCGCGAGCGTCGCCGAGGTGCTGCGCTCCCGCGAGCGGCTCGGCGCCTGGCCGATCGTCATCACGGTCGTGGGCGTGCTGGCGGCGCTGCTCGCGTTCGCGTGGATCGGGCGCGCGGCGCAAAGGGCGCTGCGCCGCCAGGAAGTCGCGGCGCGCGCAGTCCCCTGATGGTGAAGTAGAGTCGGGTCGTGCGCGTGCGGCTCAACATCGATCTGGGCGAGCGACCCGACGAGCCGGACGAGCTGTACGCGCTGGCCGACGTGGCCAACGTGGCCTGTGGCGGGCACGCCGGGGACGACGCGAGCATGGCGCACGCGCTGGCCGAGTGCGCGCGGCGCGGCGCGGCGCCAGGCGCGCACCCGTCGTTCCCGGATCGCGAGCATTTCGGCCGGCGGCCCATGGCGCTCGACGCGGCGACGCTCGAGCGCGAGGTACACGCGCAGTGCACGCGGCTCGCGGAGCACGCGGCGCGTGCCGGCGCGCACCTCGGGTTCGTCAAGCCGCACGGCGCGCTCTACCACGTCGCCGATGGCGACGCGGCGCTGGCGACGGCCCTCGCCCGGGGCGCGCGCGCGGCGTTCGGGCCCGCGCTCGTGGTGATCGGCCCGGCGGGTGGCGCGCTCGCCCGGGCCGCCGCGGACGCCGGCCTGGCGTTCCTGCGCGAGGGTTTCGCGGACCGAGGGCGCGTGCGTGCGGCCGACGGACGCTGGACGCTGGTGGCGCGCGGCCAGCCGGGCGCGCTCATCGACGACCCGGCGGCGGCCGCGGCGCAGGCGCGTGCGCTCGTCGCCGAGGGCGCGATCGACACGCTGTGCGTGCACGGCGACGGGCCGAACGCGCTCGCGGTCGCGCGCGCGGTGCGTGCGGCGCTCGGGGCGCCCGCGCCGTGAGCTCGGGACCAGCGGGTCCGAGGGCCGTGCCGCCGGAGCTCGTGGGTCCGGGGCTCGTGCGCCTCGGCGACGCCGCGTGGCGCCTGGCGCGGCCGGACGATGCCGACGCCGCGGCGCTGCTCGCGGCGCTGCGCGCGTGGCCGGACGTGATCGACGTCGTGGTCACCGAACGGCACGTCGCCGTGACCTTCGACCCGGCGCGGCCGCCGCAGGATCCGACCGCGGTGATCGACGCGTGCCGCGGCGTCGCGGCGCCCGCCGCGGCGCGCACGCACCGGATCCGCGTGCGCTACGACGGCGCCGATCTCGACCAGGCAGCAGCCGCCGCCAGCCTCACCGTCGCCGAGCTGTGCGCGCGCCACGCCGGCCGCGCCTACCGGGTGCGCCTGGTCGGCTTCCTGCCCGGGTTCGCCTACCTCGGCGGCCTCGATGACGCGCTGGTGCTGCCGCGCCGCGCGTCGCCGCGCGCGCGCGTGCCCGCGGGCGCGATCGGCCTGGCCGGGCCGTACACCGGGATCTACCCGCTCGCCTCGTCGGGAGGATGGAACCTCGTCGGCACGGCGGTGGACTTCGTGGCCTTCTCGGCCGCCAAAGGCGCCACGCTGCGGCTCGGCGACGAGGTGCGCTTCGAGCGCGTGGACGGCCCGTGACGAACAAGAATGCGAGCGCGACGCTCGAGCTCGCGGCGCTCGCCGGGCTCGCCACCGTGCAGGACGCGGGACGCCCCGGACGCATGCACGAGGGCATCCCGCCCGGCGGCGCGTTCGTTCCCGAGCTCTACCGCGCGGCGAACGCCGCGGTCGGCAACGCGCCAGGCGCCGCGGCGGTCGAGGTCTTCGGCACGCTGCGCGTGCTCGCGCACGTGGCGCTGGTGCTCTCGGTGGACGGTGAGCCGGCGGTCGCGCTCGCGGCGGGCGCGAGCCTCGACGTGGCGCCCGGACCCGCGCGCGTCCGCTATGTGGCCGTACGCGGCGGCCTGGACGTGCCGCGGGTGCTGGGCGGACGCGGCACGCTGCTGGTCGCCGGCCTGGGCGGGCACGAGGGGCGCGCGCTGCGGCGCGGCGATCGGCTGCCCGTGGGCGCGCCAGGCGCCGCGGATGCCCCCGCGGTGTCGGTGCCGCCCGACCTCCGTCCACACGAGCCCGTGCGCGTGATCCCCGGGCCGGACCTCGAGCGCTTTCCGCCCGGCGCCATGGCCGCGCTCGCCGGCGCCCCGCTGGCGGTCGGGCCCACCGGCGATCGCGTGGGCGTGCGCCTCGTCGGACCGCCGGCGCCGCCGTGGCGACCGCTGGCCCTGGCGACCGCGGTGTCGGCGCCCATGACGCGCGGCGCCATCCAGGTGACCCCGTCCGGCGAGCTGCTCGTGCTGGGCCCCGACCACCCCACCACGGGCGGCTACCCGGTCCTGGCGGTGGTCGCCGCGGCTGAACTGGGCAGGCTGCTGGGACGCCGGCCCGGGCAAGCTGTTATCCTGGCGGTGTGAAGTCTGTCTGGAAACGGATGCTCCCTTACGCCGCCTTCCTGCCCGCGCTGGGCGCGATCCCGGCCTGCGGCGGCGACTTCGATTCCCTGGGCAGCGCCGACGCCGACGTGTGCAGCACCAACGCGCCGCCGGCGACGCCCGCGCTGCTCTCACCCGCGGATCGGTCACGCGACGTGGTGCCCGAGGCGGTGGCGCTGACCGCGTCGGCCTTCTCGGATCCGGACCTCCGCGAGACTCCCGGCGGCGCCGACTGGGAGATCTGGACGATCACCGCGGAGGGCGCGCTCGTGACCCGGGTGTGGCACGCCGAGCTCGCCGACGCCAACGCGACCGTCACGCTGGCGGCGGGCAGCTACGACGACCCGTTCACCGCGCTGTCGCCCTGGTCGGCGTACGCCGCTCGGGTTCGTCATCGCGACGCGCGCGCGGGTTGCCCGGCGGCGGCGTCGCCGTTCAGCGAGCCGGCGCGCTTCCAGACCGACGATGGCTCGGCGGCCTTCTACGACGACACGCTCACGCGCGACATCTACGTCGAGGTCTCCGAGGAGAACATCGACACGATGAACGCCGAGGCCATCCCGCCCGGCTGCGTGCCGCACGACCGCAGCTACCAGAGGGCCGACGTCACCATCGACGGCGTGCACTTCGAGGGCGCCGGCCTCAAGGTGAAGGGCGGCTGCGGCTCGGCGCGCACCTTCGACGCCAAGCCCGGCCTGAAGATCAACCTGGAGTGGGACGATCCTGCCGAGGTCGGCTGCCCCGGCGAGCGCCGCATCTTCGGGCAGAAGCACCTGACCCTGAACAACCAGGTGCAGGACCGCAGCGCGATGCACGAGCGCCTGGGCTACCGGCTGTACCGGACCATGGGCGTGCCCGTGCCGCGCGCCGCGCCGGTGCGCGTGTTCGTGAACGGCGACTTCTTCGGGCTGTACCTGAACGTGGAGACCGTGGACCGCCGCTTCCTCGCGCACCGCTTCGCGTCGGAGGACGGCATGCTCTACGAGGGCACCTACTGGTGCGACCTGACCGCGCAGAACGTGCCGCCCGGCGACGAGGACAGCTTCTGCCTGACGCGCGAGTTCGCGCCCGATTCGTGCGGCTCGCCCGCCCCGGGCGGCGATCCGCTCGACTACGGGCCGCTGCGCACGCTCGTCGACGGCATCGCCGCGTTGCCCGGCGGCGGCTTCTATCCCGAGGTCGAGGCGTTCTTCGACTTCGACCGCTTCCTCTCGCAGTGGGCGGTCGAGAGCGTGATCGGACACTGGGACAATTACGCCTTCGACATCATGAACAACTACCGCGTGTACCACGAGCCGGCCGACGGCCCGGGCGCCGGCCGGTGGGTGATGATCCCGACCGGCATCGACCAGACCTTCGGCACCGACCAGAACCCTTGGGCGGTCACCGGCGTGCTCGCGGCGCGCTGCCTCGCCGAGCCCGACTGCGAGGCCGCCTTCGCGGCGCGCCTGCGCGAGGCGCTCGCGCAGTTCGAGAGCCTGGACCTGCGCGCGCAGGCCGACGCGATCCAGGCGCAGATCGAGGACATCGTCGCGGCGGATCCGCGCAAGGAGTACAACCTGCAGGAGTGGAACGGCAGCCACGCCGCGCTGAAGACGTGGATCGCGGCCCGGCCGGCGCGGATCGAGGCCTACCTGACGCAGCACGGGTTCTAGCTCCGCGTGGACCGTGGTCGACGTGATCGTGCAGGACGAGTACACCCACGACGTGGTCCTCGCGCCGGACGACGGAGCATCGGGCGCGCTCGTCCTCGACTGCACCTGACTCGGCGGCATCGAGTCGGTCTCCGTGTGGGCCCATCGCCCCGACGCCGACGGGCTGCTCGACGCGCGCGTGGCGCGCGGCTGGGCGCCGCGGACGAGCGCCCTCCAGGACGGGGAGCGCGTGCTCGGGCACGCGTGCAAGCTGACAATGCGGTAGGCTGGCAGGCGTGACGACGCCCTCGCGCCCCGGCCCCCGATCCGGCCCTGGCCCGAGTTCCGATCCGGGGTCGACCGCGACCGACATCGGCCGGACGCTGCCCGCGACCCCCGCCGACGTTGCCGCGCTGGTCGCCCGGCCGGGCGCGGGAAACACCGCCGATGCCTCCAGCTCACCGCTCCTCCACCGCCGCCTCGCCCACTTTCGTCTCGAGAAGCCGGTCGGCAAGGGCGGCATGGGCGAGGTCTGGCTCGCCACCGACCTCGCGCTCGATCGCCCGGTCGCCATCAAGCTGCTGTCGCGCGAGCTGTCCTCCGACCCGTCGCTGCGCGAGCGCTTCTACCGCGAGGCGCGCGCGCAGGCGCGCATCCAGCACGCCAACGTCGGGCACATCTACTTCATCGGCGAGGAGGACGGCCAGCTGTTCTTCGCCATGGAGTTCATCGTCGGCCAGAGCCTGGCCGAGCGCCTGGCCGAAGGCGGCAAGCTGCCCGTCTCCGAGGCCATCGAGCTGTGCCGGCAAGCGGCGCTCGGCCTGCGCGAGGCGCACCGCCACGGCTTCACCCACCGCGACGTCAAGCCGTCGAACCTCATGCTCGATCGCCACGGCACGGTCAAGATCGTCGACTTCGGCCTGGTGAAGCAGGAGCAGGCCGAGAACGTCGCGCTCACCCTGGAGTCGGGCGGCGGCGCCATGGGCACGCCGCTCTACATGGCGCCCGAGCAGGCCAAGTCGGGCATCGTCGACTTCCGCACCGACATCTACGCGCTGGGCGCCACGCTGCACCACCTGGTCGCCGGCACGCCGCCCTTCGGTGGCGACAACCCGCTGCAGGTGGTGTCGAAGCACCTGTCCGAGCCGCGTCCGCACGTGCCCGCAGTGCGCAAGCAGAACGTGCTCATCGATCCGATGCTCGACCGCATGATGGCCAAGGATCCCGGTGCGCGCTTCGCCAGCTACGACGACCTGTTGATCGCGCTCGAACAGGCCGCGCCGAGCGCGCGCCGCGCCGGCGGCTTCTTCGTGCGCGCCTCGGCGCTCGCGCTCGACATGGTCTTCGTCCTGATCGCGCTCACCCCGCTCGCGGCCGTGCTGCCCGATCCCTGGGGCGTCATCGCGCTCAACGTCGCGCTCGCGATCTACCCGATCGCGGCCACCGCGCGCTTCGGCCGCACCCTGGGCAAGTGGCTGCTCGAGATCGAGGTCGTGCCCGAGGGCCGTCACGGCCGCGTCAGCTGGCGCGCCTCGACGCTGCGCTGGGCGGCGCAGTGGGGGCCGCTCTTCGCCGGCGCGCTGGCCGTCAGCGTGATGTTCGAGCGCTGGGGCGGCGAGCTCGAGACGCCGGCGAAGATCATTCCCCTGGCCGCGGCCATCGCGCTCATGGTGCTGCCCATCGTGTTCGGCGCGATCGCGTCGGTGTTCCGCAGCGACCGGCGCGCCTGGTGGGATCGCGTCGCCGGGACGCGCGTGCGCTACCGTCCGCGCGCCTGAGCGACCGCCAGGACGCGCCGCTCACGGACGAGGCGACGGCGCAGCCGCAGGTGCGTGTAGAGAACGATCGCGGCCTGGGCGCCGGCTGCGCCGGCCACGATCCAGGCGCGCCGATCGAGCCAGATGCCGTTGACCAGGCCGGCCGTGGCCACCGCCACCGCAGCCGCCAGCGCGACGCCCACGGTGCGGCTCGGGCGCTCGAGCTCGTCGTCCGAGACGCGCGCCCAGCGCCGCGGCACGAGCGCCGCATAGATCAGGAACACCGGCAACATCCACACCGTGCCCCGCAGCAGCTTGCCGAACACGAACGCGACGATCTGGAACGGCTCGAGCGGTACGATCGTCAGCGCGAGCGTGCCCGCCGAGCTCACCAGCGCGAACGCCAGCCCCGCCAGCACCAGCGACGCCGTGCCCGCCCACGGCTCGGCGCGACCCGCCAGCCCGTCCAGCATCCGTCCGGGCGCGTACGCGTGCAGCCGGTCGACGTCGGCGCGCGCGTCGGCGCTCGGCCGCGCCACGCCGCGCAGCAGGTGATCCATCCACAGGCGCCCCAGCCGGCGCCCCGATACCGCCACCAGCGGCACCAGCAGCGCGGGCAACGTCCACAGCAGCAGCGTGGCCTCGTCGGTGGGCCGGACGTCGCGCCGGAGCGCCCACAGGAGCGCGATCGCCGCGTAGGTCGCCAGCGCGACCACGCCGGTCGCGACCTTGGCCCAGCGGGCCACGATGATCGCCTCGGCCTGCCCGCCCAGCACAGCGAGCTCGGTGCTCCAGGCCACCAGCGCGTCGTCGCGGCGCGCACGCAGCCCGGGCTCGTCGTCGCGGAAGGGCGCTCCCGCCTGCGTCATCTACTCGGACCCGGGCGTCATCTACTCGTGCCGCATCGCCTCGACCGGGTCGAGCCGCGACGCACGCCACGCCGGGTAGCTGCCGAACAGGAGCCCGATGGTGCTGGACGCGATCAGCGAGGCCAGCACGGCCCAGGCGGGCACCAGCGTGGGCACCTCCCAGAGCACCTTGACGAGGAACGCGGCGAACCAGCCTAGCCCGATGCCGATGGCCCCGCCGGCCGCGCACAGGACCACCGCCTCGATGATGAACTGCGCCAGGATGCGCCGCCGGCGCGCGCCCAGGGCCCGGCGCACGCCGATCTCGCTGGTCCGCTCGGTGACCGCGACCAGCATGATGTTCAGCACGCCGATGCCGCCGATGAGCAGCGCGATCGCGCACACGCTGACGGTGATGATGCTGATCTTGCTGGCCATGCTCTGGAAGTCCTCCTGCGCGGAGGCGTTCGAGAACATCTCGAAGTCGTTCTCGTCCTGCGGCGGCACGGCGCGCGCGCGGCGCAGGAGCGCCACGACCTCGTCCTGCGCGTAGGCCATGCGCAGGGTGTCCCTGGCCATGATGGTGACGTTCAGCGACTGCCGCTGGCCGAAGAGCAGCAGGAACCGGCTCACCGGGATGACCGCGATGGCGTCCATCGAGCCGCCCATGCTGGAGCCACGCCGCTCGAGCGTGCCGACCACGCGGTACGACTGGCCCTTCAGGTGGACGATACCGCCGAGCGGATCGCGCCCGGCGAACAGCGAGTCGACGAGGTCGGCGCCGAGCACGATGACGTCGGCGGCGCGGCCGACCTCGCCGTCGGAGAACAGTCGGCCGTTGGCGAGGCCGTAGCCGTTGTTCTCGAAGAAGTAGCTGGTCCCGCCCACGACCTGCGTCTGCGGCGACGACGCGCCCGCGGGGCCGGTGACCGTCTGCCCGCCCGTCCAGGCCTCGCCGGCCACGTGCAGACACTCGCGGCACCTGGACTCGAGCAGCTCGACGTCGGCGAGCGTGAACGGCTTGCGCCGCTCGTACTTGCGCGAGTCGTTGCCGTGGTTGAAGCCGTTCATCGGCTGGCGCTGCACCTGGAAGACCGCGCTGCCGAGCTGGGCGATGTCGGCGTTGATGGCGCGCCGCATGCCCTCGACGGTCGCGGCCATGACGATGACCGCGAACACGCCGATCACGATGCCGAGCAGGGTGAGCGCCGAGCGCAGCTTGTTGGAGGTGAGCGTGTGCAGCGCGGCGCGCACCGTGTCGAAGAGGGCCTGCAGCATCACTCGTACCTCAGGCTCTCGATGGGATCGAGCTGGGCCGCGCGCCAGGCCGGCCAGGTGCCCGAGATGAGGCCGACGCCGCCCGCGACCATCAGGCCGATCATGGCCGACTGCAACGACGCCGCGGCCGGGAACGGCGTGAGCTGCGCGAGCAGCCAGGCGCCACCCAGGCCCGCGGCGGTGCCGATCGCGCCGCCCACCATGGTGACCAGGATGGCCTCGATGAGGAACTGCGCCAGCACGGTGCCGCGGTGCGCGCCCATGGCCCGGCGCACGCCGATCTCGCGGGTCCGCTCGGTGACCGCGACCAGCATGATGTTCATGACCCCAATGGCGCCCACGAACAGCGTCACGCCGCCGATGACCAGCGCGACGATGAACAGCATCGCCATCTGGTCCTCGAACATCTTTACGATCTCCGACTGCCGGTTGATGGCGAAGTTGTCGGGCTGCTCGCCGGTGAGGCCGCGCGCCGCGCGCATGACCTCGATGACCTGGTCCTCGGCGGCGGTCATGTTCTCGGGCTCGGCGGCCACGGTGATGAGCACGCCGCGGCGCGCGCCGAACTGGCGCATGAAGCTCTCGATCGGGATGATCACCTGGTTGTCGAGCGACTGCCCGAACGAGGTGCCCATCTGGGTCAGCACACCGACCACGGTGAACTGCCGGGTGCCCACGGTGATGCGCGCGCCGATCGGGTCGCCGTTCCTGAACAGCCGCTCGCGGATCTCCGAGCCGATGACGACCACCGGGCGGTCCATGGAGCCCTCGAGCGGCGACAGGAAGCGGCCCAGGTCGACCTTGATGTTGGCGGTCTCGGTGTACTCGCTGGTGGTGCCGCGCACGGCGACACCGTTCAGGCTCTCGCCCTGCAGCGAGACCTCGGCCTGCGAGAACGCCATGGGCGCGACGGCGGTGAGCAGATCGGCGTGCTCGCGCAGCGCGTCGACGTCCTGGAGGGTGATGCGCGGGCGGTTGCGGTACTGCCACCAGTCACCGCGCATGAAGAAGGGCGCGCGGCTGATGTAGAGCGTGTTCGCGCCCATCTGCGCCAGCTGCTTGGAGAACGACTCGGTGAGCCCCTGGGTCAGCGAGTAGATGCACATGAGCGTGGCCACGCCGATGGCGATGCCCAGCGTGGACAGGAACGCGCGCAGGCGGTGCCGCGACACGCCGACGAACGAGGTGCCGACCGTGGCCAGCGCCAACCGCGGGTGCCGGATCACGTAGACGACGAGCGCGACGACCGCGCCGGCGAGCGCGAGGCCGATCAGCACCCCGAAGGCGGCGCCGCCGGTCACGCCGACACCGCCTCCCCGGCGGTCGGCTCGGCCGACTCGGCGACGCCGCGGATGCCGGCGGCGACCAGCGAGCCGGCCGCGTCGTGGACGATCTGGCCGTCGGAGAGCCGGATGGCGCGCGGACAGCGTGCCGCGATGAGCGGCTCGTGGGTGACCAGGATGATGGTGTTGCCGGCCTGGTGCAGCTGATCGAAGAGCGCCAGGATCTCGCGTCCGGTCGCCGAGTCGAGGTTTCCGGTCGGCTCGTCGGCGAGCAGGATGGTCGGCTCGGCGCACAGGGCGCGCGCGATCG
>JBKJOI010000235.1:0-26967 GCA_046595695.1 Haliangiales bacterium
CGCGACGCTCGGCGCGCACGCGCTGGAAGCTCACGCCCACCACCACCGCCACGGTCACCAGCGCGGTCAGCGCCAGCGTGGCCAGCGCGCGGTGCCTACGCAGCCAGCGGAACACCCGGTCACCCAGGGTGTACGCGTGCGCGCGCACCAGGCCGCCGTCGAGGAAGCGCCGCAGATCGTCGGCGAGCGCGCCGGCGTCGGGGTAACGGTCGCCCGCGTGCGACGCCATCGCGTGGCGCACGAGCGCGGCGAGATCATCGGGCGTCCCCGGCTCGACCGCCTGTACGTCGCGCGGCGGCTGGGCGAGCACCTGGCGCAGCACCTGCGCCGAGCTCGGGCCCTCGTAGGGCGGACGCCCGACGATGAGGTGGTAGAGCAGGGCGCCGAGCGCGTAGACGTCGGCGCGCGCGTCCACGGCCTCGCCGCGCGCCTGCTCGGGCGGCATGTAGCTGGGCGTGCCGAGCACGGTGCCGACGCGCGTGCCATCAGGCGGGTCCCCGGGCTCGCCGGGATCCGCGGGCGCGCCGGCGCGCGAAGCTTCGTGCTCGCCAGCGACCTTGGCCAGGCCCCAGTCGATCACGACGGTCTCGCCCAGCTCGCCGAGCAGCACGTTCGCCGGCTTGAGATCGCGGTGCAGCACGCCGCGCGCGTGCGCGTGCGTGATCGCCTCGATGACCGCGAGCGCCGGGCGCAAGAGGGTCATCCGGCCCGCGAGCGTCGGCTGCGCGGCGATCGCCTCGCGCAGCGAGCGCCCCGGGTAGAGCGGCATGGTGTAGCAGGGCGTCTTGCCCTCGAGCCGGCCGACGTCGTGCACGGTGACGATGCTGGGATGCTGCAGACGCGCCGTGATCGTGGCCTCGCGCGCGAAGCGTGCGCGCGCGTCGTCCGAGTCGGCGACGAGCACCTTGAGCGCGACCTCGCGGCCCAGCCGCCGGTCGAAGGCGCGCAGGACCACGCCGATGCCGCCGCGGCCGTGCTCACCGCGGAGCTCGTAGCGCGCGCTCTCGAGCGCCGGCCAGGTGTCGGGGTGCGCGTCCGCGACCGCGCCGGCGGGCGCGTCGCTCACCGACTCGAGCAGCGTGCTGCCGAGCTGCAGGTCGGGCTCGAGGCGCTTGCCGGGCATGGGCGCAAGCTCCCACGGAGCCGCGCGTGCGTGCAAGCGGGCGGGCGGGCGGCGATGCCGCCCAGGGCGCGGCTAGGGAATCGGTTAGGGAATCGGCTCGGTGCCGACCGGTGGCGGCACGGGCAGCCAGTGGAAATTGTCGATGAGGGTCGTCGAGTCCAGGCTGCCGTCGCCCGAGTCGTAGATGCCGAAGCGCAGCTTGATCACCGAGCCGGGCGTGACCGGCGCGGTGGTGGTGAGCCAGCTGGTCGCCGCGTGGTCGGTCAGGATGCCGAAGAAGTCCTCCTGGAAGCCGGTGCCCACGAGCTCGGATGTGCCGCCCGGACACAGGAAGGTCTTGCCGCCGGCGATGCACGGTGGGCCGCCGGAGCAGCCGCAGACCGACACGAACGCGGCGTTCACGCTGATCGGGTTGCCCATGGGATCGAACGAGATGTTGGCGTTCGCCTGACCCGCGGGCGGCGGGTCGAGCAGCGCGACGAAGAAGTCGTTGTAGGTCGAGCACACGAAGACCGGCCACTCGTAGGTGTAGAAGTCGAAGTCGAACGAGAAGCCCTGTGCCCAGTCGGGCACCATGAGCGTCACCTCGAGGGCGACCGCGTCGTGCGGCTGGCCGGTGACCGTGCCCGGGCACGCCGGCGACTCCTGCGGGAAGCCGGCCGGATGACCGGAGGTGTAGTCCTTGTCGAAGCCGCCCACGTTCATGTAGCCGGGGTCGTTCGGCTGGCGCGCGGTGCCGCTCGAGATGCCGAGCAGCTTGGAGCCCTCGCGCGTGCTCACGTTGGTGCCGAACGCCGACATGATGCCGTGACCCATGTGGAAGTCGGTGTCGGCGGTGGGCGCCGCGCCGTCGGGCATGGCCCAGCGCGCCGACACGACGCCGCCGCACAGGCCGATCGCCTTGGCGGCGTCGAGCGGATCGTTCGAGGCCAGCGCGAGTGCGCTGTCGCAGGTCTCGCAGGCGCCGTTCACGCAGTTGGCGGTGCAGCCCTGGCCGCAGGCGCCGCATGCCTCGACGGTGTTGAGCTCGGATTCGCAGCCGTCGGCGAAGTCGTCGTTGCAGTTGCCCCAGCCCGGCGAGCACTCGAGCTCGCAGCTGCCGCTCGCGCAGGTGCCGACCGCGTTGATGGCCGAGCAGCGCGAGTTGCACTGCTCGCAATTGGTGTCGGTGTTGAGTGGCGCCTCGCAGCCGTCGGCGGGGTCGCCGTTGCAGTTGTCGAAGCCGGTCAGGCAGATGAGGTTGCAGACGCCCGAGTTGCACGCGACGCTCGAGGTGTTGCCGTTGCCGCAGACGTTGCCGCAGGTGCCGCAGCTGCTGGCGTTGGCCGACAGGTCCTCGCAGCTGCCGTTGCCGTCGCAGTCGGCGAAGCCGGGGTCGCAGCCCTGGGTCGGGTCGTCGTCGTCGCCGTCGTCCCCACGTGCGCTCGGGCCGCAGCCGACCGCTGCGAAGGCGGCGAGAAGAAGAGCAAAGGCCGACACGACAGTGGACAGCTTCACCTTCATGGCCGGACGCTAACATACGGCTTTGCCACAAGTTGCCTGGCCGAGGCTTGCATCCCCTTACATGTGGCGGCCGCGCCGCAGGCAGGTGACTCGTCACCCCGAATCGCGGTGCGCGGCCCGGATCGCGGACCCTCGGGGTGCGCGGGCGACAGGGGTGAAGGTGAGGGCGAGGCTCTGATGTGCGCAGAATCACGGAGGACACTTCCGGCGCTGCGGGCGGCCGTTCAGACCACGAACGCTCGTGACGAATGGCACCGATGCTGCAAACATTGGAAACGGGCATGCGGCAGATTTCGGCAACTGAACGATTCTCGGGGCTGTTCGCGGTGGTCGCCGTCGTCGCCGTGCTCGGATTGATCCACGACGCGGCGGCGCAGGACGCGCCCGGGCCGCCGGTCGGCGCGGTGCTTCCCGCCGCCGCGTTCGGATCCACCGTGGCCGCGATGATCGGACTGCAATCGCGGGCGGGTGGTGAAGCGCCCGAGCGGCGCGCGATCACCGGCACCGCGTGGCTGATCTGCGATCCCGCGGCCGAGGACTGCGCCGGGCTCGAGCCGCACGCGATCTCGATGCAGACGATGCCGCGCTGGGACCTGCGCATCAGCCTGCCGCGCGACTTCGAGCTGCGCGGGCACATGTGGACGATGACCCACGAGGACGTCGACGTGTCGATGCGCCAGGCGATCGTCGGGGGCACCTTGCGGCACCGCGCCGCGGGCAGGTGGGCCGAGATCGGCGTCGGCTTCGCGGAGCGCGCGATCGACGCGGGCGACGAGTACGAAGGCAAGCGCCGGGGCCCGTTCGACGACGACGCGGGCGAGGGCCGATCAGCGGTCGCGCGCGCCGCGATCGAGCGGCTCGGCCCGGCGCTGCTCGCGGGCGTGGGCGTCTCGATCGTCGCGGGGCGGCACGCCCGCTTCGATCTGCGCCTGCGCGGCGGGCTGGGCGTGGGCGACGGCGCCGAGGGCGTCTACCACTGTCATCTGGGCGTCGCGTTCGTCTGGCGCTGAGGCGATCGCCGCGGCCACGGGGCGCGCGGGCGCGCGCACGCGCCGGCGCACCGCCAGGGCCCACCCGAGCAGCACGAAGTTCAGCCCACCCATGAGCACGAACGGCGCGGACGGGTGCACCTGGTCGAAGAGGTGGCCGCCGAGCTTGGTGGCGAGCAGGATGCCGAGCGCACCGAACAGGCCGAAGATGCCCATGACCGAGCCGCGCGTGCCGGACGGCGCCTGCTGCGCGATCAGCACCTGGCTGGCGATGAGCGCGCTGATCTCGCCCACGCCGACCACGCAGACGCCGATGATCATCGCGGCGCCGGTCGGATCATCGACCAGGCCGAGGGACGAGTAGCCGACGGTCGCGAGCGCGAGCGCGAGCGCGAGCGCCGAGACCCGGTTCATCCGGTCGGCGAGGTGACCGATGACCGGGGCCCACAGGAACGCGGCGGTCTGCGAGATACCGGCGATCATGCCGCCCAGCGCCAGGGTCTTCGTGGTGCTCAGGCCCTCGGCGGCGCCGTGCCGCTGCACCCAGAGCGTGAGGAAGGTGCCGACGACGACGAGATCGCCGCGCGAGACAAAGGCGGCGCCGTAGGCGAGCGCGACGCCGGGGTCGCGCCCGGCCGCCAGGCCTTCGCGCAGGAGCGGCACCAGCGCGCGCCGCTCGTGCGCCGTGCCCGCTGCACGTCCGCGCGCGAGCCCACGCGCGACGATGATGGCGGCGATCACGCAGAGCCCGGCGGCGAGCAGGTAGGTGATGCGACCGGCGTCGATCGCCGAGACGCCGCGACCGGTCAGCACGTGTGGCAGCTTCACCAGGCCGAAGAGCATGATGATGATGCCCAGGCCGTTCATGATGCCCATGGCGCCGGTGGCCTTGCCGCGGTCGGCCTCGACCGGATAGTCGGCGAGCACGGTAGCGAGCATGGCGGCGACGCACGCGGCGCCGACCGCGAACACGGCGCGGAAGACCATCAGCTCGCCCACGCTCGAGGCGAACGGGTAGGCGGCGTAGCCGACCGCGAGCACCAGGAAGCCCGCCGCGTAGATGGGCCGGCGACCGACGCGATCCGAGAGGGCGCCCGCGAAGCCGATGCACGCGATGATCACGAGCTCGCTCAGGAAGGCGAGGTTGCCGGAGACTCGACCCTGCTGGCCGGGCGGCACGTGCAGGAGCTCGGCGAGCGCGAACGGCTGCACGAAGTTCATGAACGCCATGAGCCCGGTGCTGAACAGCGCGGCGATGTAGAAGGTCCGCATCGCGGAGCGGCTCACGCCCGGAACCAGGCCGACGCGGCCGAGGCGCTGCGGCGCCGTCACCGGCACGGCTGGAGCTCCCACCGGGGCCGATGCTTTGGTTCTGATGCTCATAATGTAGGAACATTATGACAAAAGCCAACGGGCGGGAACTACTGGCACTGCCTGACCAGAGCGGCCTGGACCGCCCATAGCCGGCGCGTTAGACCTGCTCCATGAGCAAACGCGAGATCGAGCGCAGCGAAGACGACTGGCGCGGCGTGCTTTCGTCCGAACAGTACCGGGTGCTCCGCGAGGCCGGCACCGAGCGTGCGTTCTCCGGCAAGTTCTGGGATCACCACGCGCCGGGCACGTACCTGTGCGCGGGCTGCGGCGCCGAGCTGTTCCAGTCGGAGACCAAGTTCGACTCCGGCTGCGGCTGGCCGAGCTTCTACGACGCAGCCGACGAGACGCTGGTCGAGCAGCGCGAGGACACCAGCCACGGCATGAGGCGCATCGAGGTGGTGTGCAAGCGCTGCGGCGGTCACCTCGGCCACATCTTCCCCGACGGTCCCGCGCCCACCGGGATGCGCTACTGCATCAACTCGGCGAGCCTCGGCTTCAAGGAAAAGGCCGAGTAGCGGCGTGGCCGCGTCGCTGCTCGATCACATCGGCAACACGCCGCTGGTGCCGCTCGTCCACATCGGCCGCGCGCTGCCGCGCTGCGCGTGGCCGCGCGCGCCGCGGCCGGCAGCGGCCCGGTCGTGACCGTGCTGCCGGACGGCTGGGACCGCTACCGGAGCCAGGCGTGGATGCAGTGAGGGGACGAGGCGGCTCGCTGGAGGGCCGCCGCGCGCGTAGCTAGAGGTGGTCGGCCGGGGTCGTCGGATTCCGCGGCAGGCAGACGCCGCCGCCGCCGGGCTGCGGCACACACCGGTAAGCCCACGTGCCGATGCCGGCGCCGAGCGGACCGATCTCGACGCGCCGGCAGTCGTTGTCGAGGTGCGAAGGATTGCATAGCGCCAGGCACAGCGTGGGCGCGGACGGCGCCAGCAGGACGCACACCGCGCTCGAGTCCTGCGCCGAGCCGGTGCTGCCGGGGGGTTGCGGGCAGGACGTGAAGCGCGGCTCGGGGCTGCCCGGCGTGCCGCTCGCGGTGTTGCAGAAGGCGACCGAGCAGTAGCCGTTCACGACCCCGGAGGTGAGCGGCGGGAGGGTGTCGGCCAGGACGCAGGACTTCGTGCCACCCACCGGCGCCGTGGGCAGGCTGCAGTCCGACGTCGCCGCGCACGGGCTACCCACGAACAGGCCTCCGGCGACGGTGCACGAGGACGTGCACGGCGTCACGTTCGCCGGGTCACTGGCGTCGCACTGCTCGAACGTCGCGGCATCCTTGGCGCCGTTGCCGCACAGGCAGTCGATGTCCTGCGTCGAGGTGCTCTGGGGCGGGCAGCAGCTGTCGGGGGTCACCGTGCTGTTGACGGCGAAGTGCGGACAGACCCTCCGGCAGGCGTCGCCGTTGATCGGGAAAGGTGTGTCGTTCGTGCACGTGTACGCGTCGACGCAGGTGATGTTGTCGCAGGATCCCGCGGTGCCCGCGGCGATGGCGGTGTCGCAGGTCTCCTCGAGCGCGCCGTTGTTGGTCACGATGCCGTCACCGCAGCACGGCGTGAACCCGGTGTTCGTGCAGGCGGCGGTGCACGCGCTTCCCGTGGCCGCGTCGTTGGTGCACGTGTTGCCGTCGTTGCAGGTGCTGGGGCACGAGTCGGGCATGCCGATCTGGATGCCGGTGTCGCAGGTCTCGCCGCTCTCCTTCATGCCGTTGCCGCAGCAGGGCGTGAACACGACGTTCGAGCACGCGGCGGTGCACGCGCTGCCGGTGAGGGTATCCGTGGTGCAGGCGTTGCCATCGCCGCATGCGCTCGGGCATGCGCCGGCCATGCCAGCGGCGATCGACGTGTCGCAGGTCTCACCCGACTCGACGACGTTGTTGCCGCAGATCGGAATGCAGTCGGCATCGTTGTTCGCGTTCGCTCCCGTCGGGCAGCAGCCGTCCTCGATGACCGGGTCGGAGGTCGTGATCGGCGTGTTCACGCACTCCGCGCTGCAGGTCGAGCCGCTGACGCCGTCGTTGGTGCACGCGTTGTTGTCGATGCAGCTCTGCGCGGTCGGGCAGAGTCCGGCACCGGTGGCGATGGCGGTGTCGCACTTCTCGTTGCCGACGGGCGGCGCCTCGACGGTGCCGTTGCCGCAGGTGGGCGAGCAGTCGCCGTCGTTGTTGGCGTTGCAGCCGGACGGGCAGCAGCCGTCGTCGACGACCGCACACGCGGTGATGGCTGCGTTCGTGCAGGCGCGCGCGCAGCCGCTGCTGCCGTTGGTGCCGTCTGTGGTGCACACGTTCCCGTCGCTGCACTCGCCCGCGTTGGCCGGACAGTGACCGACGTTGCCCACGGCGATCGCGGTGTCGCAGACCTCGCCGGCACCGGTCTCGAGCGCGCCGTTGCCGCACACCGCCGGGCAGTCGGCGTCGTTGGTGAAGTTGCCGTTCGCCGGACAGCATCCGTCGATGGTCGGGCCCGAGAGCGGGCGCTGCGCGTGCTCGCAGCGGGCGCCGCAGGTGCCGCCGCCGGTCAGCGAGTCGTTGGTGCAGGCGTTGCTGTCGTTGCACTCGCTCACGACCGGGCAGTGGCCGAGCAGGCCCGCGGCGATGCCCAGGTCGCACTGCTCGCCCGCCTCGACCGCGCCATTGCCGCAGGCCACGGTGCAGTCGACGTCGGTGTTGTTGTTGGCACCACCGGGGCAGCACTGGTCGGCGGCGGCGGTGCTCGGCACGGTGATCGCCGTGTGCTGGCACTGCTGCGTGCAGCCGCCGCCGCTCACCGAATCGATCGTGCAGCCGACGTTGTCGTTGCAGACCGCAGCGGTCGGGCAGGCGCCGTTCATGCCGGCGGCGATACCGCTGTCGCAGGTCTCACCCAGATCGACCACGCCGTTGCCGCACGAGGCCGGGCAGTCGACGTCGTTGCCCGAGGTGCCGCCGGTCGGGCAGCAGCCGTCGGCGGTCTGGCTCGGGGTCGTGATGTTCGTATGCGCGCAGGTCGCGTTGCAGCCGACGCCGCTGATCGAGTCGGTGGTGCAGGTGAGGGCGTCGTCGCAGCTCGTGGGACAGGCACCGGTGCCGGTGGCGATGCCGATGTCACAGGCCTCGCCGCTGTCGATCACGCCGTTGCCGCACGTGGAGCCCGCGCAGTCGTCGTCGGTGGTGCTGGTCGCGCCCGCGGGACAGCAGCCGTCGCCGTCGACCGCCGCGGTCACCGGCGTGTAGGCGCACAGCAGCGTGCACTCGTTGGTGCTGCCCGACGCGACGCTGTCGGTGGTACAGGCGTCACCGTCGGTGCAGCTGGCCGGACAGGCGCCCGCTTGCCCGGCGGGCACGGCGTTGTCGCAGGTCTCGCCGTTGTCGGGCTCGAGGCGGCCGTTGCCACAGTAAGGGTTGTATTCGCTGTAGCTGCATGCCGCGACGACGATCGCGCACAGCGCGAGCGCGACCACGGTTGAACCCTGCCGCACGTGACCCATGGGGACCCCTCCTCCGTCGCAGGACGCGACACAAGCATTCCCAGCATACCTTGCTCGCGCGACCTGGGGAAGCAGGCCGTCCCGTCAGGGGGGCCACGTATAGGTTCCCGTCGGTTCCGGTCGACTCCGGGTTACCGTGGGAGTGTCGGATGTCTGACCGCGACCACACGGTGCCGACCCCACCGATGGAGAAGACCCAGGTCAGCGTGCCTGCCGGGCACGTGCGCGCCGTGGGCACGCAGGCCGGGCCGCCCGGCGGCGGACCGCCCGGGTCCGCCGCGACGGCGTCGCCGACGGCGCAGACGTCGCCCGCTGCCGGGGCGTCGGTCACGTCACCGACGTCGGCGACGTCGACGTCCGCCGCGTCGCTCGGCACCTCCGGTCGATCGCTCACTCCCGACGACGCCATGCGCGTGCAGGACGCGCAGCGCCTGCGCGTGTTCGTGCCCTTCGTGCTGGGGCTGACCTCGCTGGTCCTGGGCGCGATGGTGATCCTGGGCGGCGATCCGCTGGCGCGCGGGGTGATGACCGGTGGCCTCGCCATCGCCGCGCTGGGCGCGCTCTGGGTGTGGCGCGGGCTGGCCCGGCACCCCGAGCTGCTCGGCTACTACCAGACCGGCTTCGGCGCGTGCGTCGTGATCGCGATCAACTGCGCCTTCTACTACTGGGGCGTGCTCTCGCCCGCGCTGCTGGTGGTGCCGTTCTCGGCGTTCCTGCTCACCTCCAGCCACGCCCGCGGCCTGACCGCGGTGGCGGGCGGCATCGCGCTGGTGGGCGGACACCTGGGGCTCTCGCTGCTCACCATGGGCGGCGTGCTCGTGGATCGCGGCGTGTTCAGCCCGCGTGACAGCGATCCGGTCCATCAGCTGGTCGCGCTGGTGCTCGTGCACTTCGTCTTCCTGGCCACATACGGGATGGCCAAGCAGGTGCGCACGGCCGCCCGCCGAACCCTCGACGACCTCAACCTCGCCGCGCGCGACGTGGCGCAGCGCGAGCTCCTGCTCGCCGAGGCGCGCCAGGACCTCAACCAGGCGCTGCGCATCGGCGGGCCCGGCCGCTACACCGAGCAGGTGATCGGCTCGTACCGGCTCGGCGTCGTGCTCGGCCGTGGCGGCATGGGCGAGGTCTACGAGGCCACCCACATCACCACCGGCGGGCTGTGCGCGCTCAAGCTGCTCTACCCGCACCTGCTCGCCGACCCCGCGCACCACGAGCGCTTCCTGCGCGAGGCGCGCCTGGCCGCCTCGCTCGACGCTCGCAACGTGGTGCGCGTGCTCGGCATGTCGGGCGTCACGGAGACGCCGCCCTACCTGGTCATGGAGCGGCTCACCGGGCGCGATCTCGGCACCGTGCTCAAGTCGACGCCGCGGCTGGTGGCCGCCGAGGCGCTCGACATGGTGCGCCAGGTCGCCGACGGGCTCACCGCGGCGCACGCGGCCGGCATCGTGCACCGCGATCTGAAGCCGCAGAACCTGTTCCGCTGCGACGGTCCGCACGATCGCGGCTCCGAGGCCGCGCGCGCGCTGGGCGGCGGCGCGACCTGGAAGATCCTCGACTTCGGCGCCTCCAAGCTGGGCGAGCGCGGCACGCTGACCGAGGGCGTCGTCGTCGGCACGCCGCAATACATGCCCCCCGAGCAGGCGCGTGGCGCGGTCGTCGGCATGCGCGCCGACATCTATTCGCTCGCGGTCATCGCCTACCGTGCGCTCACCGGCTTTCCGGCCTTCTCGGGCAACGACACGCCCGCGGTGCTGTTCGCGGTGACCAGCCGCATGCCCGAGCGGCCGAGCGCGATCGCGCCGCTGCCGCCGCAGGTCGACGACGTGCTCGCGCTCGGCATGGCCAAGGATCCCGCGCAGCGGTTCGCCAGCGCGGGCGAGCTCGCCGAGCACCTGGCCGCGGCGCTCGAGGGCCGCGTCGATCCCGAGGTGCGCGCCCGGGCGTGGCGGCTGGCGGCTGACTGGCCCTGGGGCGTGGCGGGCGCCGATCGCGCCGCGGCCGAGCGCGCCGGCGCCGCGCGCGCTCGCGCGCCGACGCAGGACTGAGCCGCGTGAGGCGCGCGGAGCGCGCCACCGAGCATCGCGCGGACGCGCGCGCGCCGCCCCACGCCCGGGGCGCTACGGCAAGCGGTAGACGACACGCAGCTGCGGGCGCTTCGCCACCACACCCTCGCTCGATACGAAGTACACGCCGTTACCCGACGCGCTCGGCGCCACCACGAAGATGACGCCGTGGTTGCTCGTCGACGCCAGCGCCCACGCCTGCACGACCGCCGCCGCGAGCGGCACGATGTAGAGCGTGTTGTCCGTCGCTGGCGCGACCTCGCCGACCACGACCGTGTCGCGCGACGACGGCGGGCCCACGCCCACGTTCGTCCATGCGGCCGAGGTCGAACGGTTGGTCCAGTTGACCGCGTCGTCGGTGCCGTTGCCCGCGCCCTCGGTCCAGCCCTGCAGCACGCGGAACAGCTGCACGCTGCCTGCGGGCAGGCCTCCGCTCACGGTGGTGTGCAGCTCGACCTGCGCGGCCTGTACGATCGCGTCGTCGGGCAGCCCGCTCAGGTCGAAGCGAATCATCGCGTGGCGCAGCGCATTGTTGTCGGCGCGCAGCGCCGGATCGGTGCCGTGGTTCTGGGTTGGGTTCTCCGAGTCGATCCACGAGTCGGCCTCGACCGCGAGGGTGACGATCAGATCCCCGTTGCCGGCGTCGGGGAAGGGCACCGCGGCGTCGGGTGGCGGCGCGTCGGGTGGCGGCGTGGCGTCGGGCATCGCTGGCGGCGCGTCCGCCGGCGGGCGGGCGTCGCTCGCGGCGTCGCTCGTCGGCGCGGGCGCGTCGGCGAGGCCGGCGTCGTCGAGCTCGTTCTGGGTCGGCACGCACTGACTGCCGATGCCGGCCGGCGCGAGCGCGCCGTAACGCTTGCCCGAGCTGCAGGTGTCGTCGGGAAAGCTGCAGTAGCCGGACGCCTCGCAGGTGCCGTCGACGCCGTTCAGCACGCAGGCCGGATCGGTCTCGCAGGCAAACGTCCCCGACGCGGTGCAGCCTCCCGACGCCACGGCGGACACCACGAGGAGGGACAGCAGAGCGCTTCGCGACGCGTCGAAACAGATCATGCCGGGTCGATCCTACCCACCGGCGCGCGTTACCTGCAAGGTGGCGTACGTTCGTGAGGTCCCTCGCGAAGTCGCGGCCGATGCGATGCGCCGATGCGACCACGGAGCGAGCGAACTGAAGTTGCGCGGCGCCGCGCCGCGCGAGTTACTTCACCAATGCGCCGTACAGGCCGTTGAACACCCCGGCGAGGCTCTCGCCGGCGATCAGCCCGCTGGCGCCCGAGATCACCAGCACCGCGGCCAGCCTGGGCCGCTTCTTCTCGAGGGCGAAGGCGGCGAGGCCGCCGACGCCCATGGACAGCGAGTTCCACGCGGGCATCGTCCACGCCAGGCCGAACGCCATGGCCGAGGGCAGGTAGGGACGCCAGCGCGGCAGCGCGCGCTCGAGCACCACGAACAGGACGCCCATGGCCGCGCCCGCGACCAGCGCGTAGCGCGCGGTCCAGTGCAGCATGTCGACGCCCTTGGCCAGCAGCTGCGCCACCGCGGCCCACGCCAGCACCGTCGGCGCCGCGTACTTGTCGGGGAACACCGAGGCGTCGGGCACCAGCAGCGCGAACGCCGGGACCACCACCAGCGAGCCGGCGATCACGCCGAAGAACTGGGCGAAGAACTGCACGCGCGGGCGCGCGCCCAGCACGTAGCCGCTCTTGAGATCGGTCAGCAGATCTGACGCATGCAGCGCCACGCCCGCCGACGCCTGCGCGGTCATGAGGTTGGTCGTCATGTTGCCCGGGTGCAGCCCGCCGAAGATGAGCTGCACCAGCTTGCCCATCGCCGCCGTCGGCGTGGTGTCGGTCTCGCCGGTGGCGCGCGCCGCCACCAGCGCCACGACCAGAGCCAGCAGCACCGCGAAGACGCCCATCCACACCGGGATGCCGAACAGGAACCACTGCAGCAGCACGACGATCGGCGCGAAGGTCATGAAGCCGCCCAGGAACCACGACGACGGCACCTCGACGCGCGCCATCGGATCGTCCACGGTCGGGGCGCCGCGCCTGAACACCTTGGCCAGGTCGGTGAACGCGCGCTTGACCGATTTCCACGCCAGCGCGAACTGCAGGAGGCCCGCGGTCAGCATCATCGAGGCACCGAACCACACCGTCCACGCGACGATCGTCTTGTGCGCGAGCGGGTGCGCGATCGCGCCCTGGCCGTCGGCCCAGGGCGCCACGAGGCCATAGCAGACGAGCGCTCCCGCGAGCTGCGAGAGCGACACGCGCAGGCCCATGATCGCGCCCGCGCCGACCATGATGAGGCTGGTCTCGAGCTGGAAGCCGTAGTTCGCCGCCTCGGCGCCGAAGATCTTCAGCTTGTCGGCGAACAGCTTCACCGCATCGCGCAGGATCGCCACGACCGCGCCGAGCAGGCCGGCCACGCCCAGCGTGAGCGCCTTCTGCCGGCCCTCGGCGGAGGACGCGTGCAGCGACAGCACCGTCTCGGCGGAGGCCAGCCCGGTGGGGAAGCGCAGTTGCTCGATGTTGACCAGCTGGCGCTTGAGCGGGATGGCCACGAAGACGCCCAGGAAGGCGAGCGCGCCGACCCACAGGATCATCCACCACGGGTCGATCTTGTACCCGGTGGTGTACATGAGCGCGCCGATGCCGGCGACGGTGCCGCCGCCGGTCATGTAGCCGGCGGCCGAGGCCACCGACTGCATGGCATTGTTCTCGAGCGGCCCGAACGTGGAGATCTTCGGGAAGACCCTGCGGATCGTCGACCAGGTGACGAACGCGAGCACCGCGGCGGTTACCGTGACGCCCAGGCTCCAGCCGGTCTTGAGCACCACGTACAGGTTGGACAGCGCCATCACGCCACCCAGCAGCATGCCGGTGAAGATCGCCCGCACCGTGAGCTGCTTGGCGTTGTCGCCGGCATAGACATGGGTCAGCCAGTAGCGCTCGATGTCGTCGGGCGCCGAGCCGGGCGGCGGCGGCGCGGGCCGGGGGGCCGGGGGCGAGAGGGCAGGCGGCAGCGTGGGCGTCGTCATGGCAGATCGGCGCGCATCCTACGCGATATAGTCATCAGGTGAGCGGTTCCGGCGGCGGGCAGGGCAGCGACCTCGAATGGCAGATCCTGCTGGCCGAGAACGCCGCGCTGCGCGCGCAGGTCGACGACATGTTCACGCGCAACACCGCGGTCAAGCTGATCATCGATCCCGACGGTGGCGCGATCGTCGACGCCAACCCGGCGGCGGCCGCGTTCTATGGCTGGTCGCAGGCCGAGCTGCGCCAGCTCACCATCATGGACCTCAACCAGCTGCCCACCGAGCTCATCCAGCGCGAGATGGACCGCGCGCGCGAGGAGCGCCGCAGCTACTTCGAGTTCAAGCACCGCCTGCGCTCGGGCGAGGTGCGCGACGTCCAGGTCTACTCGGGGCCGTGTACGATCGACGGCCGGCGCGTGCTGTTCTCGGTGATCTGCGACATCACCGAGCGCAACCAGCTGGCCGAGCAGCTCGGCCACGCGCAGCGCATGGAGGCGCTCGGCCGCCTCGCCGGCGGCGTCGCGCACGACTTCAACAACCTGCTGACGACCGTCGAGATCCTGTCGGGCATCATCGGCAAGCGCGCGGGCCGCGGCCAGGACGTGCGCTCGGAGGTCGCCGAGCTGGGCGACCTGGTCACCCGCGGCGAGGGGCTCACCCGGCAGCTGCTCGCCTTCTGCCGCCGCCAGGTGATGCGCACCGTGCTCGTCGATCTCGCCGAGGTGCTGAGCGGCATGGAGGTCCTGCTCGCGCGCCTCATCGGCGATCCCGTGGAGCTGCGCATCGACGTCGCGGCCAAGCCAGTGCCGGTGATCGGCGATCCGCTGCAGCTCGAGCAGGTGGTGCTCAACCTGGCGCTGAACGGTCGCGACGCCATGCCGGGCGGCGGCCGGCTCGTGCTCGCGGTCAGCCACGCGCCCGTCGACGAGGCGCGCGCCGCGTCCATGGGCGTGGTCGCCGGATCGTTCGTCCTGCTCACCGTCACCGACGACGGCGTGGGCATCGACGCCGACAAGCAGCGACATATCTTCGAGCCGTTCTACACCACCAAGCGCATCGGCGAGGGCACCGGGCTCGGGCTCGCCACTGCCTACGGGATCGTCCGGCAGTCGGGCGGCGCGATCACGCTGGAGAGCGTGCCCGGGCGCGGCTCGACCTTCCGGGTGTGGCTGCCGCGCGCGCACGAGTCGGCGGCCGCGCTCGCGCCGCCGGTGGTAGCGCGGGGGGCCGAGGCCACGGGCGGCGCGGAGACCATCCTGGTCGCCGAGGACGAGCCGTCGATCCGGCGCGCCATCCGCCAGGTGCTCGAGGACGCCGGCTACCACGTGCTCGAGTGCTCCGACGGCCACCACGGCCTCGAGGTCGCGCGCGCGCACGGCGCCCGCATCGACCTCCTGCTCACCGACGTGGTCATGCCGCGCGCCGGAGGCCGCGAGCTGGCCCGCGAGCTCACCCGCCTGCGGCCCGAGCTGCGCGTGCTCTACATGTCCGGGCACGTCGACTCACCCGCGGTCGACCAGGGCATGCGCGATGTCGCCGAGGCGTTCCTGGCCAAGCCGTTCACCGGCGATCTGCTGCTCGTCAAGCTGCGCGAGGTGCTGCTGGCGCCGAGCCGCCACCCGGCCCAGGACGGGTGGTAGGCCCCGCGCGGCCGTAGACCCGGCAGACGACGATCGCTAGTATGCGCCGGTCGATGGACGTCTCCTCTCCGATCGTGTTCGTCACCGCCGAGCCAGGCTCACCCGCGCCCGGCTGGATCGCCGGCGGCCTGACCATGCTCGAGCGGCGCGTGCGCGAGGCGCAGCGGGCCAAGGCCGGACGCGTGCTGGTGGCCTGCGAGGGCGCGCTGCCCGCCGGGCTCGAGGCCACGATCGAGCGCGTCGTGCCCGGCTCGCCGCCGCCCGCGGGCGCGCAGGTGGTGCGCGCCGACGAGCTCGCGGGACTGCGCCTCGACTCGCCGGCCACGCTCGCGCGCGCCGAGTGGAAGCACATGCAGGGCATGCAGAAGTCCTTCCAGGGCATCACCGACGAGTGGGTGAACCACCACTTCTCGCTGCGCATCACGCGCGTGCTCGCGCGCACGCCGATCACGCCGAACCAGGTCACCGTGGTCAGCATCCTGGTCGCCATCGCGCTGGTGCTGTCGACCGCGCTGGGCGGGCGCACCGGCGTCATCGTCGGCGGCTGCCTGCTGCAGCTCCACAACATCCTCGACTCGTGCGACGGCGAGCTGGCACGGCTGCGCTTCCAGTACTCCAAGCTCGGCCAGTGGCTGGACAGCATCTCCGACTGTCTCGCCGACGGCGGCTTCGTCGCCGCGTGCGCGATCGCCGCGGGCGGACCCTGGCTCACGATCGGCCTGGGCGTCGTCGGCGCGCGCCTCTACCTCGAGGCCGACACCTACCGCCACGTCTGGCGGCTGGGCGGTGACTTCGGCAAGTTCCGCTGGTGGTACGAGAACGAGGCCGCCAGCCTCGACGAGGTCTACGACCGCAAGTCGTGGCGCACCTACGTGCGCGCGCTGTTCCGTCGCGACACCTACGTGCTCCTGTGGGCGATCTTCGCCATCGCGAACCTCTTGCCCGCGGTCATCATCTACGCCTTCGTGATCTTCGTGTCGCAGGCGTTCGCCATGGTGATCCACAGCTACAAGATCGCGGCGCGGAGGCGGGCGGGGTGATCCGCGCGTCGGTGATCGTCCGCTCCTACAACCGCCTGCCCGCGCTCTGCGAGCTGCTCGACCGGCTGCTCGCGCAGAAACACGACGCCTTCGAGATCGTGGTCGTCGACCAGACCACCCGCGCCACCCCGGCCGACCAGGCCGCGCTGGCCCTGCGCACCGCCGATCCACGCGTGCGCCTGCTGCGCTTCCCGCCGCTCGGCGGCCCACGCGCGCGCAACGAGGGCGTGCGCGCCGCCACCGGCGAGATCCTGCTCTTCATCGACGACGACGATCTGCCCGCCGACGACGGCTGGCTCGCCGCCCACCTGGCCAACTACGGCGATCCCCTCTGCCTGGGCGTCACCGGCCGCTCCCTGATCCCGGGCGGACGCGAGCCTCCTTACCGCAACATGGCGCGCGCCGAGCGCCTGGTCATGAGCATCTCCCCGCTCGGCTGGCAGCGCCCCTATGCCCGCGTCGCCGTCCGCAAGCCGGTCGACAGCGTCCACGGCGGCAACGTCTCCCTGCGCCGCACCGCCATCGTGCGTGCCGGCCTCTGGGACGAGTGCACCCCGGTCGAGGACGAGCTGTCCTTCAACTACCGCCTGCGCGCCCGCCTGGCCCCTGGCGAATACCTCGTCTTCGATCCGTCACCGAAAATGCTGCGCCGCTTCGACGTGCCCGGCGGCATGGACAAGCGCTACCAGAGCGTCGTCCACTTCTCCCGCCGCATCTTCGTGTTCCTGCACCAGATCGTCGCCCATTACCTGCCCTGGCGCTTCATCCTGCTCTACCCGGCCTACCTCGCCTTGCTCTGGATCCTCGCGGTCGACTGGATCTGGGACGACAGCCACGCCCACCAATCCGTCCCCCACAAGCTGTACACCGCCACCTGGTTCCTCTTCGCGCTGCCACCCCTGTGGCTCTTTTGGCTCTCGCAGCAACTCCTGCGCCGCCTGCGCCACGGCCCGCTCGTCTACGAGCCGCGCCTGTAGCGGGGCTCAGCGCGGCGGAAGACGCCCCGGAGCGACGCGCCGCACGAGGCGGCGCCTTCTCCGGCCGCCACTCGGGTCGCCACTGCACGAATTTCAGCCAGGCGTGCGGACCCCGCCGCGCGCGCAAGCCCGCGCAACCTCTCGATCCGCCTCCGTCCATGCCCCGGCATCACCCTTGCTAAGCGCTCGGGCATGCGAAAGTCCGCCACCGCGTCGTCCGTGTCCGCCCTGCTCGCCGCGCTCGCCCTCGTCCTGCCCGCTTGCGCTGCCCCGGGTGATTCGCTCGAACCCGAGTTCGAAAAGGCCGAGGACGCGGACGGCGACGGCAAGGCCGACTCGAGCGCGATCGCGACGATCCTCGACTTCGAGTTCGACGGCGAGCTCGTCACCGACTCCGACTGGGCGCGCGAGCAGAGCATCCGCGATCAGCTCCTCTACACGATGGGCCACCTGAACCACGACAAGTCGGTGGGCCGCCTGGACCGCCTCGAGCTGTCGAACGTCACGTCCGAACCCTCCCCCGGCGCCACTGGCGGGACGCTCATCAAGTACCACGCGAAGATGCCGGTCGCCTGGGGCGCCAAGACCAACCTGCCCACGAGCTACACGTTCCGCCTGCCGCGCGACGTCTCGTCAGAGGGCCAGGACACGTTCGCCGCCAGCTACGCTCACGACTGCGTGGACTTCGGCGCCCACGACGTCGACGCGGGCAGCTTCTGGTACTACTACCGGCCTGCTCGCTCCGGCTGCGTGCTCGCCGCCGCGGACATCGTGACCATCCAGGCCACCGCGCTGGTGTCGACCTCCAACACGACCGGGAGGTACCCCGAGTACCACAAGGTCTGGGAGGACGGCGCGCTCAACGTGGTCGCCATCTTCGGCAAGTACGAGGACGGCGCGACGACCTCGAGCGACGCGGGCATCGACGCCTACAACCGCTTCGTCGCCGCCGCGCGCACTGCGCTGCCGGGCGCGATCACCACGCCGGCGAGCGTGCCGTCTTCCCCCGGCGTGGGCTCGCCCGACGTCACGTTCGTGAAGGAGCTGCCGGGCGGCAAGCGCGTGCAGGTCGTCGCGCTGCTCGTCGACAACGTGCGCACCGCCGGTGCGAGCTTCGACCTCCGCTACGGCACGCTGTCCACGCGCGCCGACGTCATCGTCTACAACGGCCACGCCGGCCTGGGCGCCAACGTGCGCGCGCTCGTCCGCAAGGGCCGCTTCGTCGCCGGCCAGTACGTCATGGTGTTCATGAACGGCTGCGACACCTACGCCTACGTCGACGGCTACCTCGGCCAGCAGAGCGCGTCGCTCAACGCCGACGACCCGACCGGCACCAAATACGTCGACATCGTGACCAACGCGATGCCGTCGTTCTTCTCGAACATGTCCGCGGCGTCGATGGCGCTGGTGAAGGGCCTCATGAAGCACGAGACGCCGACCACCTACGAGCAGATGTTCCGCCAGGTCTCGAGCACGCAGGTGGTGCTGGTGACCGGTGAGCACGACAACGTCTACGTGCCCGGCTACGACCCCAACGGCGGCGGCGGCACGCTGCCCGGGCCGTGGGCCGGTCTCACCGCCAGCGGCCAGGTGAACCGCAATGCCCAGCAGCGCTTCGAGACGCCCGCGCTGCCCGCGGGGAGCTACGAGCTCGAGATCACCGGCACCGGCGACGCGGATCTGTACGTGCGCGTCGGCACCGCGCCGTCGACCACGAGCTACGACTGCCGCCCCTACCGCAGCGGCTCGAACGAGACCTGCGTCGTGACGCTGGCCACCGCGTCGGTGGTGCACGTCATGGTGCGCGGCTACGCGGCGTCGTCGACGTTCGAGCTGATCGGGCGGCCGCAGTAAGCCTTCGCGGCCGCGAGCGAGCGCGCCACCGCGTGTCCGTGGCGCGCCTCGGCGGGCGCCGAAAGTAAGATCCTGACCACCGTCCCCGAAAGTAAGATCCTTGCTGCGGCGTCGTTTCGCGCGCTCGCCACGTGGCTCGGCGGGCGCCTGGCCGCCGGGCCTACGCCGGTCGCCGCGCCGCCGGATCCTTCGCCGCCGTCGCCGACGTAGGGGCCACGCCCGCCGCCTCCGACCTCCACGCCGTGAGGACCTCGGTGGTGGCGACCCGCTCGTCGATGCGACGCGCGCGGCGGGCGAAGCGCACGATCCCGCTCTGATCCACGACCAGCGTCGCGGGCAGCGAGATGTCCTGGCGGCGCGCGCCGAACAGCAGCCGGTCGTACCAGGGCACGCCGTCCCGGTGGCGTACGCCGAGCGCGTCGAGCAGCGCGCCCTTCTCGTCGGAGAGGAAGGTCACGCGGCCGGCCAGCCGGGTCTCGAGCGGCTGCTGCTCGTCGGGCCGGTCGACCGAGATCGCGAAGATCGCCAGCCCCGCGGCGCGCAGGGCGTCGTGCTCGCGCTCGAGCGCGCCCAGCTGGGTGACGCAGTACGGGCACCACCAGCCGCGGTAGAGCACGAGCATCGCCGGGCCGCGCGCGCCCAGCTCGCCGGTGCGCACCGGCCGGCCGGCGGTGTCGAGCAGCGTCACGTCGGGGAGCCGGTCGCCCGGTGCGACCTTCAGCCCGCCGGTGCGCGGCAAGCTCAGCTCGACCCGCGTCGAAAGGAAGTACACCAGCGCCACGCCCAGCGCCGCGGCCGCCGGCCAGAGCGGCTCCTGCGAACGCGCGAGCCGCGCCGCACCGGCGCCTGCCGCCCCGACGAGCACGAGCGTGTCGAAGATCCAGGTCGGCAGGGTACGCCGGACGGCTAGCGTGCCGAGGAACGCCGCGATGGCCACCGCGACCACGCCCAGCCCGACGATCGACCACATCATCGGGCAGATGCTAGCACGCGCTATACTGCGGGTTCGCGTGCCGCACCCTAGGTCCATGGTGGGTTTGCTGGTCGTCGGTTCGGTCGCGAGCGCCCTGGGCGCGTGCAGGTTCGAGGCGCAGGGCGTGGGCGGCGAGCCCGGCGCTGGCGACGGTGGCCCCAGCGACGCGGCCGACCCGCCGCCGGTTCCTGATGCGCACGCCGACGCCGACAGCGACGCGACGATGGCCCTGCGCGTCTGCGACGACACCGATCCCGACCTGGTCGCCTGCTACGCCTTCGAGGATCCGAAAGCCCTGCTCGACGACGGCTCGATGTACGGCAACAACGGCGTAGCGACGGGCGTCACCAGCGTCGCGGGGCCACCCGGCCACGGACAGGCCATCGGCATCGGCGCGAGCAGCGTGACGCTGGTGCCTGACAGCGTCAGCCTGGACGTCACGCAGGCGGTCACCCTCGAGATGTGGGTGCAGCCGCGCCTGCTGCCGCCCGCCGCGGGCCGCGCCGGCCTGCTCGACAACAACTCGCAGTACGCCCTCTTCCTGTCGCCCAACGGGCAGGTGCGCTGCGCGGTCGGCTCGACGGTGTCGATCGCGCTCGAGCTCGAGGTCGACACCTGGGCGCACATCGCGTGCACCTACGAGGGCACGGTCGTCACGATGTACCAGGACGGCGTCCTGCGCGACACGACCGCGACCACGGTGGCCATCAACACCGCGGGCATCGACGGCATGACCGTCGGCCAGAACAGCCCCTCGGGGGACCTGCTCGAGGGCGCGATCGACGACGTGCGAGTCTGGCGCGTGGCGCGCACCGCGGGCGACATCTGCCTCGCCGCCGGCCGCCTGGATTGCGTCCCCTGAGGTAGACGCGCTCGCTAGCACGCGCGAAGGCGCGCCCGGCGGGCACGTGCGCGGGCACGAACCCGAGTTTCGTGCGTACTACCTCGGATGCGCCCGGCCTGCACCCGTGTCCTGGTCGTGGTCGTCCTCGCGGCGTCCTGTGTCCTGGCCGCCGCGCCGACCGCGTTCGCAGCGCCGAGCGAGGCCGCGAAGCAGGCTGCGGCCTGGCACGAGGCGTTGCTCGACGACGTCGCGCCCGACCTGATCGCCGGCCGGCCGCTGGTGATCCAGGTGCACGTGCCGCTCTGCTCGAACCATGTGCTGCGCTGCGGCGGCCACGGGCTGGGCGACGGCGACGCACCGGCGCAGAACCTCTACTGGGCGACCCGCGGCGGCTTCGTCGGCTGGTTCGGCCGCAAGGGATCGGCGTGGAAGCCGGTACTGGTGGCGCGCGCCGAGCAGGTCGCCGGCGCGGGCGGCGCCGCGGCCGCGGAGAAGGACGTCCTCGAGGTGCGCGCGTGGCGACGACGCGTGACCCCGGGCGACCCATGGAAGCGGCGCGGCGTGAAGCGGCCGTTCGACGTGGTCGTGGTCGCCTACGCGTGGCGCGGCACGGCCATCGATCGCACCGTCGAGGCTTACGTCGGCGATCTCTACGGCAGCGCCGCGCGCACCGTGACGCTCGCTGGCGGCACGAAGGTCGCCGCCGGCGGCGCCGCGCATGTGGTCTCGTACGTGGGCCACAACCGCTGGATGGACTACGAGACCGCCTACGACTTCGCGGCGGCGGCGGCTGGCGCGGGTGCCGGCGCCGAGGCGCGGCCGAAGGGCACGGTCGCGATCGCGTGCAAGACCGCCGACTACCTGGCCGAAGGCGTCTCCGCCGCGGCGCGCGTGCCGCTGCTCATGACCACTGACTTCATGTTCGCCGGCGCGCACGGCTTCGACGGCGCGGTCAGCGCGTTCGCCGAGGGCCGCTCGCTGGCGGCCATCCGCGCCGGCGCCGCCGCGCGCTACGCCGAGGGGCAGGGCAAGGACGTGAAGCGCGTGTCCGGCGCCTTCACCAACCCCGCGGATCCGCGCTGGCAGCAGCCCAAGCCCAGGTGAGCGAGCGCCTCGGCGCGCCGCGCGCTACCTCAGCTCGGGCACCGGGATGCGCAGCGACAGGTGCGGCCCGTGGAACTCGACCGGGTTCACCGTCAGGTAGACCGGCGCGCCGGTGCGGACCAGGCGCACCGCCTCGTCGTGGGGCTACTCGAAGAACTCGATCGCCGGAGCCTGGAAGAGGGGCGACAGCACGGCTGCATCGTACTACCGGGTCAGCGCGGCGCGAGCAGGGTCATCAGGCTGTGCGCGCCCTTGCCCAGGTCGAGCGGCACGCCCAGCTCGAGCATCGTCTGGCCGCCGATGATGGCCGCGAGCAAGAGCGCCGCGACCTGCTCGGCGTCGACGTCGTCGCGGACCCGGCGGCGGGTCTGGCCGTCGGCGACCGCGAGCGCGAGCCGCTCGATGCTGGTGCGTACGAGCGCGACGTAGCGCGCGCGGATGGTCGGGTTGCGCACGCACGCGTCGACCAGCTGGTGCGGACGCACGCCGCCCGGGCCGCCGATGAGCGGGTAGACGCCGTTCACCACCGAGGCGAGGAAGCGGCGCACGATCTCCTCGAGCAGGAGCGGGGTCGCGGGCGTGCCCTCGGGCGCGCTCGCCGCCGCCGGGATCACCGCGTCCAGGTAGGCGGCGCCGACGCGGTCCATGACAGCGACCAGCAGATCGTCGCGATCCTCGAAGTGCACGTAGAACGCGCCGCGCGTGAACCCGGCGCGCTCGCAGATGGCGTCGAGGCTGGGCGCGTCGAGGCCCTGCTCGGCGAACAGCGCCATGCCGGCGTCGACGAGCGCCTCGCGCGTGCGCTGCATGGCGTCCTTGCGCGTGGGGCGCGGGGCTTCGGTGAGACGACTTCGCGGTCGCGACATCGGAACGATATTGACATACGGTCTCGTATGTGGAGAATCCATTTAACATACGAGTCCGTATGTGAACGAAACAGGAGGTTCCCATGTCCGCGATCGCCTCGCCGTCTCCCTCGTCGCCGTCGTCGTCGTCCACCTCGAGCGCCGGCGCCGCGCCGTCCGCCGCCGAGGCCCCGCTGGCCATCCCGCGCCGCCTCGACGAGCTGCTCGCGCTCGATGTGCCCACCCTGGGTCGCCTGTACGCCGGCGCATCGGTGCCGCGGCTGCCCGAGCTCTCGGGCGATCTGCGCGGGCGCATGCTGGCCTGGCGTGCGCTGTCGGGCCCCGTGGCCGCGACCGTGCGCGCGATCGCGTCGACCTCGCGTTTCCCCTGGCGCGGCAAAAGCTTCCACCACGACAGCGACGCGGCGGGCGGCGGCGACAACCGCGTGGTCGTGGACAGCTTCCACCTGTTCAAGTTCGACACCTTCGTCGGCCCGTCGCGCGCGGGCGCGTTCGATGCCGTGCAGCTCGACTACGACAAGCCGTCGAACCCGTTCTTCATCCGCGCCATCAAGGACGAGGTGCGCCAGCTGCGCGCGGGCCTCTGGCTGGGCCAGGCGTGGCTGCAGGTCGGCAAGCGCGAGCCCAGCCTGGTGCTGTACTTCGGTCTCGAGCAGCGGCTGCCCTCGTGATCACGGCGGCCGCGCCGAGCGTCCCGGTGCGCGCGTGAAGGCGCTGGTGACCGGCGCGGCCGGTTTCATCGGCTCGCACGTGGTGCGCGAGCTGATCGCCGCGGGCCACCAGGTGCGCGCGCTGCACCTGCCCACGGACGATGTGCGCAACCTGCGCGGCGTCGACGCCGAGCGCGTCCCGGGCGACGTCACCGATCTGGCCAGCGTGCGCTTCGCCATGCGCGGCTGCGACCACGTGTTCCACCTGGCCGCGGTGTACGCGCTCTGGCTGGCCGAGCCGGCGCGCATGCGGCGGGTGAACGTGGACGGCACGCGCACCGTGCTCGAGGCCGCGCGCGCCGCCGGCGTGCAGCGGGTGGTGTACACCAGCTCGATCGCGCGCTTCGGCGGCCAGGGTCCGGGCCGCCGCGCCACCGAGGCGAGCCCGTTCGCGCTCGGGCCCACCGGCGACGCCTACGCGCGCAGCAAGGCCGACGCGCACGAGCTGGCGGTGGCCGCGGCGCGCGCCGGACAGGACGTCGTGATCGTCGCGCCCACCGGGCCCATCGGCCCGGGTGACGTGGGCCCGACGCCGACGGGCCGGCTGCTGCTCGCGGCGCTCTCGATGCCGGCCGTGGTGGTCGCGCGTACGGTGTCCAACTTCGCGCACGTGGGCGACATGGCGCGCGGGCACCTGCTCGCGGCCGAGCGCGGCAAGCCCGGCGAGACCTACCTGCTCGGCGCCGAGGACGTCGAGCTCGAGGCGCTGGCGCACCGCATGCTCGCGGTCGCCGGCCTGCGCAAGCGCGTCGTGGTCGTGCCGTTCCGTGTGGCGCAGCTGGCCGGGCACGCGGCGCTGTTCGTGGCCGATCGGGTCACGCGCCGGGCGCCGCTGCTCACGCCCGCGGCGGTCGCGATCGCGCGCCTTGGGCTGGCCGCCGACTGCAGCAAGGCGGAGCGCGAGCTCGGCTTCTCGCCCCGGCCGCTCGACGAGGCGCTGCGCGACGCGTGCGCCTGGTTCAGGAAGGAAGGCTACGCTCGTGCCTGAGCGGCCCGGCCGCGGTAATACCGGGGCATGCAGATCGCGACCGCGACCGTCGTCTCGCCGCTCGGGGAGCTGTACGCCTGCGCGACCGAGCAGGGGCTCTGCGGGCTCACCTTCGACGCGCCGGCGCTCTTGCGCGCGGCGCTCGCGCGACGCTTCGCGAAGCACGGCGCGCTGACCTTCGTCGCCGCGCGCGACCCGCACGGCGTGTGCGCGGCGTTCGCGGCGTACCTGGGCGGCACGCTGGCCGCGCTCGACGCGCTGGCCGTGGACGCCGGTGGCACCGACTTCCAGCGCGACGTGTGGGCCGCGCTGCGCACCGTCCCGGTGGGCCGGACCAGCACGTACGCGCAGATCGCGGCCACGGTGGGCCGCCCGAGCGCGGTGCGCGCGGTCGGCGCGGCCAACGGCGCCAACC
Source organism: Haliangiales bacterium (assembly GCA_046595695.1). Lineage (GTDB taxonomy): Bacteria > Myxococcota_A > Polyangia > Haliangiales > SHYZ01 > JBKJOI01. The sequence continues at coordinate 24,951 of JBKJOI010000235.1, forward strand.
CGATCGCCGTGGTCGTGCCCTGCCACCGCGTGATCGCCTCGGACGGCAAGCTGCAGGGCTACGGCGGTGGGCTCGAGCGCAAGCGCTGGCTGCTCGTGCACGAGCGCGCGCTGCTGGCGTAGGCGCGAGGGCGGCGGCGGCCGGCGGCGCGTTCCCGAAGACGCGCGGAATGCGCGCGCCCCGCGGTGCGTATGCCTCGTTCGTGGCCATCGCCCTCGATACCCTGCGTGCCCTCGCGGCGCCGCGCCGGCTGCTGCCGATCCTCGTGGTCACCGTGCCGCTCCTGGTCGTCCAGGCGCAGCTCTCGGCCGATCCGTGCGCGGTGCCGCTGGCCGCCGCGATGGGGCTCGCCTTCGTGCTCACCGGCCCGGCGGCGTTCCGCGCCCTGGTCGCCGAGCGCCCCGCGGCACGCGCGGCCGGCGGGCTGGCTGCCTACGCGCTGCTGGCCACGCTGGTCGTGCTCGTCGTCGGTGCCTTAGTGCCCGCGCTCACCGGGCTGGGGCCCACGTTCCTGACCGAGCCGGCGTCGCTGTCCATGTGCGTGGCGCTCTACCTCGCCGGCGGCTGGGGCCTGGGCCGCGACGTCGGCTTCGAGGCCACGCTCGCGCGCGCGCGCTGCCGCGAGGCCGAGCTCACGCGCGAGGCGCGCCAGGCGCAGCTCCTGGCGCTGCGCGCGCACCTCGACCCGCACTTCCTGTTCAACACGCTGAACGCGATCGCCGAGTGGTGCCGCCAGGACGGCGAGGTCGCCGAGCGCGCGGTGCTGCGGCTCGCGGCGTTGCTGCGCACGCTGCTCGCGGGCGTGCACACGCCGGCGTGGTCGCTCGCGCGCGAGCTCGAGCTGGTCGAGAGCGTCCTCGAGCTGCACCGCCTGCGCGATCCGGGACGCTCCACGCTGGTCCGGCGGCTCGACGCGGCGGCCGACCACTTGCTGGTGCTGCCGCTCGTGCTGCTGCCGCTCGCCGAGAACGCGGTCAAGCACGGCCCGGCCGCCGGCCACCTGGGCGAGATCACGTTGACCAGCGCACGCCTCGGCGACCGGCTCGAGGTCACGCTCGAGAACCCGGGCCCGTGCCGCGGGCCGCGCACCGGGTCGCACGGCCTGCCCACGCTGCAGGCGCGCCTCGAGCTCGCCTACGAGGGCGGCGCGCGCCTCGAGCTGCGCGCGCTGGGCGAGCGCACCCGGGCGGTGCTGGTGCTGCCCGCGGCCGGCCCGCGCGTCGCGGGGCCTTCGTGAGCGGCGCGCCGCGCGCGGCGGGCGCGCCGGGCGGCCGGCTGCGCGTGCTGATCGCCGACGACGAGCTGCTCGCGCGCACGCGCCTCGAGCGCCTGCTCGGCGGCATGCCCGACGTCGAGCTCGTGGGCGTGTGCAAAGACGGTGACGAGGTCCCGGCGCGGCTGCGCGAGGCCAGCGCCGACGTGATCCTGCTCGACGTGCGCATGCCGCGCCGCTCGGGCGTCGAGGTCGCCGCGCTGCTCGCCGGCGCGCTGCCGCGCGTGATCTTCTGCACCGCGCACGCCGAGCACGCGGTGCGCGCCTTCGACGTCGGCGCGGTCGACTATCTGCTCAAGCCCATCGAGGTGGAGCGTCTGCGCCGCGCGCTCGGCCGCGTGCGCCTCGAGCTGGCGCGCGCGCAGCCCGCCGCCGCGCCGGCCGTGCCGCCGCGTCTCGCGCTCGCGACCCACCAGGGCATCGTGCTCGTCGATCCTCGCGACGTCGCCGCGGTGTGGCTGGAGGGCCCGCTCGCGGTGGTCGCGCTGGTCGACGGCACGCGCCTCTACGCCGACGCCAGCCTCGCCGAGCTGCAGGCGCGGCTGGGCCCGCGCACCGAGCGCGTCCACCGCAGCGCGCTCGTCGATCTATCGGCGGTGCGCCGGCTCGAGCCGCTGCCCAGCGGCGGGCTGCGCGCGCACCTGGCCGGCGGCCACGTGGCGCCGGTGTCACGTCAGGCGGCGCGCCTGCTCAGGCGGCGGCTGGGGCTCTGACCGGGGCGCCGGCCGCGGCGCGCTCGCCGCG
>JBKJOI010000358.1:0-12312 GCA_046595695.1 Haliangiales bacterium
GGAAGAGCAGCATTCGTACCAAGCTAGAGAATCAGAAGTGTGCAGAAGCTCGTTGGTGAAGCGGCGGGAGTGTCCGGCCGCCGGACGTCTCCCGAGCGCATCGGGTCGGCAGGCCTCAGCGCCGAGGGTCTGAAGTCTCCATCTAAGACCGCCGCCGCACCGCGCGCCCCTTAGACGACGATATTCACGAGCGTGCCCTTGACCACGATGATGCGCTTGGGCGTCTTGCCCTCCACATGCTTCGCCACGTTAGGGATGGCGAGCGCCGTTGCTTTCAGCTCGTCTTCGCTGACGCCACGCGCGATATCGAAGCTGCCTCGGAGCTTGCCGTTCACCTGGACGGCGACACTGACGACGTCGCTGATGGTGAGCGCCGGGTCGAACGTCGGCCACGTGTGCGTGCAGACGAACGGCTTGTGACCGAGACGCTCCCAGCAAGCCTCTGCTGTGTGCGGCGCCATGGGTGAGAGCAGAACCGTCAGCGTCTCGAGGTCCGCGCGGGTCGCGGACTTGATGCAGGCGGTGGTGAACTCCATCATCGCCGCGATCGCGGTGTTGAACTTGAAAGCCTCGATGCGCTCACCGACAACTTTGATGGTGGCGTGGCGCAGCCTCTGATTGGGGTCGCCATCAGGCGCCTTGCTCTCCTCCCAGTCGTCGACGACGCGCCAGGCGCGGCCGAGGAAACGCGCGACGCCTTCGATTCCGCGCACGTCCCACGGCTTGGCGGCCTCGAAGTCACCCATGAACATCTCGTAGAGCCGCAAACCGTCGGCGCCATAGCTCGCAATCACGTCATCGGGATTGACGACATTGCCCTTCGCCTTCGACATCTTCTCGACTTGCGAGGTCAGCGCCTTGCCGCTGTCACGGAGCACGGGCGGATCTTTCTCGAAATCGATCTCGTCGTATCCCCGGTGCGCGCCGAGTTCGTCCTTGTAAGAGAACGCGAGCACCATGCCCTGATGGCGCAGCTTCTTGAACGGCTCCTTCGTCTGCACGAGGCCGAGATCCATCAAGAACTTGTGCCAGAAACGCGCATACAGAAGGTGCAGTACGGCATGCTCGCTGCCGCCGATGTAGAGGTCTACAGGCAGCCAGTAGGCGGCCTTCTCCTTGTCGAAGGGCTCGGTCGCATTCTTCGGATCGATGAACCGCAGGTAGTACCAGCACGATCCTGCCCAGTTCGGCATCGTGTTGGTTTCTCGCTCCGCCGGGCCGCCGCAGGTGGGGCACGTCGTCTCCACCCAGCTGCGGATGGCAGCCAGCGGAGACTCCCCCGTACCGGAGAGCTCGTAGCGCTCCACGTCGGGGAGCGCGACCGGAAGCTGGTCGTACGGCACAGGTACCGCGCCGCACTTCTTGCAATGCACGATCGGGATGGGCTCGCCCCAATAGCGCTGACGCGAAAACACCCAGTCGCGCAGCCGGTAGTTCACGGCGCCTTTGCCGAGTCCCTTCGACTCGAGCCACTCGATGATCTTCTTCTTGGCCTCGGACGTGGCGAGGCCCTCGATCACCGGCGAATTGACGGCCGGGCCTTCGCCGGCGAACGCCTCGACCTGCACGTCGGCGCCGCCCTTCACCACTTCGATGATGGGCAGTGCGAACTTCTTGGCGAACTCGTGATCGCGCACGTCGTGCGCCGGCACGGCCATGATCGCGCCGGTACCGTAGCCGGCCAGCACGTAGTCGGCGATCCAGACCGGAATCTCTTTTCCGGTCGCGGGGTTGGTCGCCATGCCGCCGGTCCACACGCCACTCTTGTCCTTGGCGAGATCGGTGCGTTCGAGGTCGCTCTTGGCGCGCGCGCGCTGCCGATAGGCGTCGACCTCGGCGTGCTGTGCGGGTGTGGTCAACGCGTCGACGAGCGCATGTTCGGGCGCGAGCACCATGTATGTGGCGCCACAGATCGTGTCGGGACGCGTGGTGAAAACCTTGAGCGCCCCGGCGGTGGTCGGAAAATCGATCTCGGCGCCCAGGGAGCGGCCGATCCAGTTGCGCTGCATCGCCAGCGTCGACTCGGGCCAGTCAACGGCCTCTAGATCGTCGATCAGGCGGTCCGCGTACGCGGTGATGCGCAGCATCCACTGGCGCATGTCGCGGCGTTCAACGGGCGTGCCGCAGCGCTCGCACGCGCCATTGTGGACTTCTTCGTTGGCCAGGCCCGTCCGGCAGCTCGGACACCAGTTTATGGGGACGTTGGCCTCGTACGCGAGCCCTCGCTCGTGCAGCTTCAGGAAGATCCACTGCGTCCAGCGGAAGTAGGCCGGGTCGGTGGTCGCGAACTCGCGGCTCCAGTCGTACGACAGGCCGATCTGCTGGATCTGTCGCTTGAAGGTGCGGATTGCTTCAGCCGTCGTCTTGCTCGGGTGCACGCCCGTCTTGATGGCGTAGTTCTCGGCGGGTAGCCCGAACGCGTCCCATCCCATGGGGTGCAGGACGTTCCAGCCCTGCATGCGGCGGTAGCGCGAGACGATATCCGTCGCCGTGTAACCCTCGGGATGGCCGACGTGCAGGCCCGCCCCGGAGGGGTAGGGGAACATGTCGAGGATGTAGGCCTTCGGGCGTGCGCGGTCATCGTCCGAAGCACGGAAGACGTCGGCGTCGGCCCAGAGCTTTTGCCAGCGAGCGTCGTTTTCTTTGTGATCGATTGCGGCCATCGGGTCGGGAAGTCTACACCAAGGTTTGGCGCATTCTTCAGCGCTGCCCGCCTCCACCAGGACGGGGCGCGGGGTGACGCACCTACTGCGGCCACCGTAGAACTTTGCACCGCGCGAGACGTTGAACGACTCCATGTTTGCTCCCAACGTGGGTGGTGTCGTTCCGGGCTCGAGGCGCTTCGCTCATCTCACGGTGATCGTCTCGGTCTTTCTCCACGCCAGCGCCGGCCTCGGGCTCCTCGCGGTTTCTTTCTGGAATATCAGCAAGTTGACGCCAAAACGCGAGTCGATCGTGCTGCGCACCGGAGGCGCACTACCAGCCGGAGATCCGGCGCCGGCTCAGGCCGCGCCTTCCGAGCGGAAGCCGAAGCGTGTGGTGCCGAGGACGAACGAGACCGTGCAGCCGCAGAAGCAGCCGGCTGCTGTGATCTCCGAGACCAGCCCAGCGACCGGCACGGCCGCGACGGCGACCGGTACGGGCGGGGGTACCGGCGGCGGAGGAGGCATCGGTGACGGCAACGGAACCGGAATCGTGGGAATCGGTACCGGCGACGGTGAGCCGCAGACCGTGCCGGACGTCCCGCCCGCGCCCAGGCCGGTCAAGCCGGCCACTGCCGTGCCTCAGGAGATCATCGAGGGGGGACGCATCGCAGGGACGAAGCAGATCCTTCTGCCCGCCAGCGTCCTGACCACGCTTCGCAACCAAGGTGTGTCGCAGGTGTCCGCGCGCGCACAGGTCTGCATCGACGAGCGAGGCGTTCCCTCGTCGATCGGCTTTCGCGAGTCGTCCCATTACGGCGAGGTCGACGGCGTCCTCGCGCGCGAGATGGGGAAGTGGCGCTACCGTCCCTACCTGGTCAGCGGCGAGACCGTTCCCGCGTGCTTCATCGTCACGTTCAGGTACCGGATCACTGACTGACCGCATCGGACGCGCCGGACGCCTGCATCCGGCGGCCGGCGCGCGAACCTCAGACGCCCTAAGCGCCGAGCTCCCCGATGACCTTCTGCACGTCCTCGCCCGCCTTCATGCCGAGGCGGGTGAAGATGCCGTGCGCTTCCTGCAGCAGCGTCTTGCCTGCCCTGACGTCGCCGCGCTCGAGCTTGTAGCGACCGTAGCGCTCGAGTCCGCGCGCCAGCTCGCCTTCGTTGCCTACACTGCGGAAGAGCTCGATTCCACGACGGAAATAGTCCTCGGCGCGCACCCCTGAGACGTCCACATCGGTGCCGGGACCCTCGACACTCTCGCCCACGTCCGTACCCTCGAGGTTGCCCGAGTCGGCGTGATCATCGAAGAGCGTCGCCGCGTGCACCTCGCCGAGCGCGAGCAGCGCGCGGCCGACGTAGTCGCGCAATCCGGAGCCTTCGGCGATCTCGTAAGCTTTGAGCACCAGCTCGCGGGCCTTCGAGGTGTTGCCGGTCTCGAGCTCGAGGAGGCCCAGGTTGCGCGTCGCTTCCGACGTCAGCCGGCGGTCGTCCAGGTCCTTTGCCAGCGAGATCGTTTCATCGAGGCGGCGCCGGGCTTCCTCCGGCTTCTTCATCGTCAGCGCGAGCTCGCCCAGGTTGTTCAGGCACAGCACCTGGAGTGGCAGGGCGCCGATCTCCTCGGCTTCGGTGAGCGATTGCTCCCAGATCTTGCGCGCGCCGTCCTGATCGCCGCGCTCGAACGCCAGCACGCCCATGTTGTTGAGGGTCAGGCAGACGCCTGCGCGATCGCCCGCCGCGCGCCGCAGCTCGAGTGCCTCGCGGTAACAGTTCTCGGCTTCCTGATACTTGCCGCGATCCTTCTGCACGTTGCCGAGGTTCGACAGCGAGTGGGCGATCGAACGCTGGTCGCCGCCCTTGCCGCGCAGGCTGAGCGCCTTGGTGATGCGCTCGAAGGCCTCGTCGTAACGACCGAGGTACCAGAGCACCTGGCCGATGTCGTCGAGCGAGCCGGCGATGCCGCGCGGGTCGCCCGCCTGCTCGAAGAGCTCCTTGCCGCGCTCCAGGTACTCGAGCGCGAGCTTGAGGTCGCCCTTGCGTCGCCACACGCGACCCATCTTGTTGAAGGCGACCGCCGCCTTGGTGCGCGACGAGACCACCCAGGTGAGCCGCAACATACGCTCGAACGCGCCGAGCGCGGCCTCGAAGTCGCCCTTCAGCTCGTAGACCGAGCCGAGGTCGTGCCAGAGATGGATGCGCGCGGCCAGATCGCCCTCGCCGAGGCACGCGAGCGCCTGCGCGTAGAGGCGGATCGCCTTGTCGTTCGTGTAGCTGGCGCGCGCCGCGTCGGCCGCGCGGCGGAAGCGCATGGCCGCGCCGTCGCCGTCGCCGGCCCGCTCGAGGTGGCGGCCGACTTCTTCCTGCGAGTCCTCGCCGCGGCCCTCGGGCCGGAGCTCGAGCCACTGCGCCACCAGGCGGTGGTAGCGGCGCCGACCTTCGAGATCGAGGCCCTCGTAGACGACGTCCCAGAGCGGCGGGTAGGCGAACCGGTACTCGCGCTCGCCCGGGATGGTGCTCTCCTGATCGACGATCCACTCGCGCTCGACCAGGCGAGACAGCGTCTGCGCGACCGAGAGCCGCGTGTGATCGCCCGACGCGGCGATTTCAGCGAGCGTGGGGCCATCGGGATCGCTCGGCGGCAGCGCCGCGATGCGCACCAGCGCCACGACCGCGTCCAGCCAGAACACCTCACCGACAACGGCGGCCTTCTCGAGCAGGTCGCGCTCGGCGGGCGCCATCTGGCCGAGCCGCTGGCTCAGGATGTCGGCGTGATCGAGCGGTAGGCGCAGCTTGGCGAGCAGCTCGTCGTCGATCTTCCAGCCGCGGGCCGCCGAAGCGTCGCGCTTGATGACCTCGGACTCGAGCAAGAGGCGCACCAGCTCGAAGAGCGTGCGCGGCAAGCCGCCCAGCTTCTTGACGTGCGCCACCAGCGTGTCCGGAACCCGGTCAGCGTGGCGCATCAGCTCGCGGAACAGGTTCTCCGCCTCGTACTCGTCGAGCGGCCCGAGGTCGATGCGCTCGAGCTGCACCTCGCCCTCGCCGAAGCTGGGGTGAACGTCGTGCAGGGTCGGCCGGGCGCTGACCAACAGCATCACCGGCGACGACGCGAGCCCCGCGGCCAGGTAGTGGATGAGATTGATGGTCTCGGCGCCCGCGCGCTCGAGGTCGTCGAAGCAGAGCACGAGCGGCCCGCGCTCGGCGTCGGCGGCCAGGAAGCGCTTGAGGGCGATGAACGTGCGGGTCTCGAGCTGCTGCGGCTGATCGGCGAGCGGCTCGACGATCGGGCTGCCGACGAAATCGACGCGCATGAGGTGCGCGATCAGGTGCGCGACCTCGGGCACCTTGGAGGCGGGCAGCACCTCGCTGAGCCCGGCGATGATCTTCTCCTGCGAGGTCTCGACGTCGTCGTGCGCGGTGATGCCGAAGCGCGCGCCGAGGATGCGCACGAACGCGGCGTTCGGCAGGGTGCCCTGGCCGGCTGCGCTGCCGCCGAGGAAGCGCGCCTGCGGGTGCTTCTGCCGCAGCGTGCGTGCGAGCTCCTTGGTCAGCCGCGTCTTGCCAGCCCCGGGCGCGCCGATCACGGCGGTGAAGCTGAGCTCGCCGAGCTCGCGCGTGTCGTCGAACGCCTTGCGCAGGCGTTCGAGGGCGCGCTCGCGGCCGACGAACCGGGGCTTGAGATCGTAAGGTAAGGCCGTGATCTGCGTGACTTCTTCACGCGGCGTCGGGAAGAGATCCTCGGCCCCGAGCGCGGCCGGGACGCGATCGGTACGGCAGCTGGTGCACAGCTCGTTGCCATCGTTGATCGTCGCGCCGCAAGCGAGGCACGACGGCGGTAGCGGCACCGCGCAGGTCTTGCAACGCTGCGCGCCCGGCCGGTTCGACTGGTCGCACGCGGGGCAGTTCATCTCGACGACTCCTCTCCACTCCAACGTCCACGCCCTGCCGCGAGCCGTCCAAAAATGCCCACGTTGGCCTACAGCGGCGGCAGGCTAAGCGCCCTGCCCGGTATTGTCAATCGCGGCGGGCCGGCTTGCAGCGGCGCGTCAAAGCGGCGCGCGTGCGCTGCGTCTGCGCCTCGACCTCGGGGGGCAGCGGCAATGGCGCGCCTTGCCAGTCAACGGCGAAGTAATCGAGTGAAACCGGAAGGATAGGTTGCTTGCCGCGAGCCAGGCGACGGCAGTTCTCGCGCTCGAGACCGGCCAGGATCAGGGGCAGCGCCTTCACCGTCCACGGCTTCACGTCGTGGAGCAGCACGACCCCGCCGCCCTCGGCGAAGATGGCGGCGAGCACGTCGTCGCGGATCGCGGTCGGCGCGCGCTCGGTGGTATCGCCGGGGTCGATGCTCCAGCGCACGATGGTGTAGCCGAGATCATCGAGCAGGCGTTCGGCGACGCGTGAGAGCTTGCCGTACGGCGGCCGGAAGAGCCGCGAGGCGCGGCCGAGGTGCGGCGCGATCCAGTGCTCGTTGCGTGACAGCGCCTGCCACGCGGCCGCGAGCGTCGCGTGCTCGAGGCGTGTGTGAACGAAGGTGTGGTTGCCGACCAGGTGTCCTGCCGCGATCACGGCATCGAGGGCGCGCGCGTTGGCGCGTTCGGCCTCGGTGTCACCGTCCATCTGGTAGCCGCAGACGAAGAAGGCGGCGGGGACCTCGTGCGCCGCCAGCGTCGCCAGCACCGACGGCGTGGTGTCGCGGTGCGGTCCGTCGTCGAACGTGAACGCGACGTAGCCGACGCGCTCGCGTCCGGTGACGCGCCGCGCGCCGAGGAGCCGGGGCCGCGCCGCCTGCACGATCTGTCCGCTGGCCATCCCGGTGGCCACCTCGGCCGCCTTGGCCGCGCCGTTGGGCCAGGCGCCCCGGAAGCGCAGCGGTAGCGCGCCGGCCGGGCGTGCACCCCACAGGGCGATCGCCAGCGCGACGCCTGCGATCACGCAAGCGAAGGCTGCGCTACTCGCGAGCTTCCTCCCCGGCACGGGCCACCAGCATAACACCGTGGTAACGTCGGGTTGCGCATGAGCCACCCCGCGCCCCGCGTCCTGCTCACGGTCCCGCTGGCCAGCGATTTGATGAGCATCCTGGGCGGCGCCGAGATCGTCCAGGTGACCGAGCGCGCCGAGCTCGAGGCCCTCTTGCCGAGCGCCGACGCGCTCGTCTGCTTGCTGTCGGATCGCCTCGACGCGCCGACCATCGCGCGCGGCACGCGGCTGCGCGTGATCGCCAACTACGCGGTTGGCTTCGACAATGTGGATGTGAATGAGGCCACGCGGCGCGGCGTCGTAGTGTGCAACACCCCCGACGTGCTCACCGACGCCACAGCGGATCTCACCATGGCGCTGCTCCTCGCGGCGGCGCGGCGCCTGCCGGAAGGTGAGGCCATGGTGCGCACGGGCGCGTGGGTCGGTTGGTCACCCGAGCAGATGCTCGGCGCGGATCTCGCGGGCAAGACCGTGGGACTCATCGGGTTCGGCCGCATCGGGCAGGCGGTGGCACGCCGCGCCCGCGGCTTCGGGCTGCGCGTGATCTACCACGCTCGCTCGCGGGCCCCGGGCGACGTCGAGACGCCGCTGGAGGCCGCGCGGGTGGAGCTGAACGAGCTCCTGGCCGTGAGCGACTTTGTGTCGCTCCACTGCCCGCTGACCCCCGAGACGCGCGGGCTCATCGGGCCCGCCGAGCTCGCGCGTATGAAACCCGAGGCGTTCCTCATCAACACGGCGCGCGGTGCGTGCATCGACGAGGACGCGCTGGCCGCGGCGCTCGAGTCCGGGCACCTGGCCGGCGCCGCGCTCGACGTGTTCGCGGACGAGCCGAACGTGCCTGCGCGTCTGCTGCGCGCGCCTCGCACGCTGCTCCTGCCGCACGTGGGCTCGGCGACCGGGGGCACGCGCCGACGCATGGCCGAGCTGTGCGTGCGCGGCGTGGCCGCGGTGCTCGCTGGCGAGCGGCCGAAGAACGTCGTGAATCCGCAGGTCTGGGACGGTCCCCTACGATGAGCTCGCGCGTCATGCTCGCGCTGTCCAGCGATACCCCGGCCGAGCTGGTCACGCCGATCGAGGCGGCGCTCCTCGCGCTCGGCCTCGAGGTCCGGCGTGTGGACCTCGGGCGCATCACCGCGGGCACCGGCGTCGGCATGATCGATCGATTCGCCAAGGCGCTGCTCGGAGAGGTCGAGCACCGGCGCCTCGAGCGCGAGCTGACCGCCTTCGCGCCCGACGTCGCGGTCGCCCTCGATCCGGGCGCGGCCGCCGCGCTCGTGCGTGAACGCGAGCGCGCGGGCCAGGCCGCGGCGCCGGTCGTCGCGGTCGTCGGCGAGCTCGCGCCGCGCGCGGCCTGGGCCATCGACGCCGACCGCTACGTTTCCATCGACGACGAGGCGGCTGTCGCGCTCGAGGAACATGGCGTCGACGGCGCGCGCGTCTCCGTCTGCGGCGCGCCCGTGCCACATGCGTGGGCGGCGGCGGGGCGCGAGGACCGCGCCGCGCTGCGCGTCCGCTTCAAGCTGCCGGCGAACGAGGCGGTGGTGGTCGTGGAGGCCGCTCGTCTGCCGGCCGAGACGCTCTCACAGCTGGTGCTGCAGCTCGCGCTGCTCGACGGCCAGCCGGCGGTGCTCTTCGAGGCGGGCGGCGACGCGCAGATCGCGGCGCACCTGCGCCGGCAGGTGCCGCCGCTGGGTATCCGCGCGAAACTCTTCGGAGATACCGCCGACGCGCCGCTCCTGTGGCGCGCCGCCGACGTGGTGGTCGCGCGGCCCAGGCCGCGGGCGATCCTGGCGTCGCTGGCGGTGGGCGCGGCGTTCGTTGCCATCGAGCCGGTCGGCGAACGCGAGCAGGCCGAGGCGCGTGCGCTCGAGGAGCGCGGCATCGGGGCCGCGGCGAAGGTGCTGCTGGTCGCGTCGGTGCTCGGGCCGCTGTGCAAGGACGCGCGCGTGCGCGCAGCCGCGGCGAAGGCGGCCGAGCAGCGCGGGCGGCCTCCGGGTAGTGCGGGCGGCGCGGGCGGCGACGCTGCGGACGCGATCGCCACGCTCGTGCGCGACGTCGCGCTCGGCCGCGAGGCGGTGCTCGCCGAGACGCGTGCGGCGGCGACCGATCGAGCGTCCGCCGGTGAGGCGGCGCGCGAGGCGACGGCGGCGGCCGCGGCACGTCGCGCGACTCCGCCGGGTGCGCTCGAGGACCTGGGCGGCGAGGACTTCGCGACCGCCGCGGCCGAGGATCTCGGACACGCCGGAGCTGGACCTGGCATCGGAACGACCGGATCTGCGGGGCCGCAAGCAAGCTCCGGTCCGGACGCGGCCGTGCTGGCGCGGTTGCGCGTCGAGCTGCAGACCACCGAGGCGCGTCTGCGCAAGGAGCTGCTCGAGGTCCGCGCCGACGCGGACCGCTGGGCCGAGCGACGCGTGCTCGCCGAGCGCAAGGGTGACTTCGGCCTCGCGACGGACGCCGGCCGAGAGGCCGATCGCAAGCGCGCCCGCATGCATCTCGTGCTCGAGGAGCTGCAGCGCGTGAGCGCCGAGCTCAAGCGGCTCGCCACCCTCGGCCGCGGCGGAGCGGCCCCGACGGCCGAGCCGAAGCGACGTTCCACTCCCGCACCCAACCTCGACGACGAGCTCGACGCCATGAAGCGCACGCAGAAGCAGCGCGGCGAATCGGTCGAAGACGAGCTCGCGGCGCTCAAGCGCAAGATGCAATCGGAAGGGAAGAAGAAATGACCTCGCCTCGGCGCTGGTCGCTCGCGCTCGTCCTGCTCGCCCTCGTCGCGTGCTTCGTCTTGGCCGGCTGTCCGGAGACCAAGAACCAGCCGCGGCCCCGGCGCCCGACGAAGGTGCACAAGAAGCGACCAGTCGTGAAGAAGTCGGCGCATCCGTGGCACGAGCACCACCACGCGCACCCGCACGACGAGTTCGAGCACCACCACCATCCGCATCCGCATCCGCATCTCGCGGGTCCGGGCGGACACCACCACCCCTACTGATCAGGCGCGTCCGGTATCCGGACGAACGCCGCCCGCGCCGAGCTACTTCCCGGTGTGCTCGTCACACCAGCGCTCGTAACCTGCGCCGGTGACCGTCAGGAAGACACCCACGCCGGGCTTCATGTGAAACGTGTTCGGCTCGTCTGGATCCGGGACCTGCCGCACCACGACGCCTTCGATGGCGAAGTGCTCGTGCCCGACCTGGAGCTGCAGGCGCACGCGCGTTCCGACCGGACGCGGCGGATCCATGGCGATGAAGATGCCCTCGCGCGAGAGGTTGAGTGTCTGCGCGGCCAGCGCGTCGGCCGAGTTTTCGAACCGCACCTGGACCTGGAGCACCAGCTGCATACGTGGCCATCGTCGGCTCGTGCTCATCTGTCCCCGGATCTCTTCACCCGACTCGAAAGTTCCCGTACTCTCTCGACAAAGCCAAGAGGAGAATCTGCATGGGCGCGCTTTCGCCGGAGACCGTTCCGCTTCGCGTGGACGGTCCGATCGTCAGCCGGAACCCGGCGACGGGTCAGCTGTTGGGAGAGGTTCCTGTCGCAGACGCCGACATGGTGCGCGCGGCCGTCCTGCGCGCCCGTGCTGCCCAGCAGACCTGGGCGCGGGTGCCGGTGCGCGAACGCGCGCGACGCGTCCTCGCCTTCCGCGACGAGATCACGCGCCGTGCCGAGGAGGTCATCGATCTCATCGTCGGAGAGGGGGGCAAGACCCGCTCCGAGGCGCTCGGCATGGAGCTGATCGTGGTGGTCGACCTGGCCACGTACTTCGCCAAGCGGGCCGAGAAGATCCTCGCGCCCCAGCCGATCTCGATGCACCTGCTCAAGACCAAGAAGAGTTACGTGCACTTCGTGCCGCGCGGCGTCGTTGGCGTGATCTCGCCGTGGAACTTCCCGTTCTCGATCCCGCTCGGCGAGACCATCATGGCGTTGCTCGCAGGAAATGGCGTGGTGCTCAAACCCTCCGAGGTCACGCCGCTCATCGCGCTCAAGGCCAAGGAGCTCTACGACGCGTCGGGCCTGCCGCGCGACCTGTTCCAGGTCGTCACCGGCCGCGGCGCGACGGGCGCGGCGCTCCTCGACGCCGGCGTCGACCAGGTCGTCTTCACCGGCTCGGTCACGACCGGCAAGAAGGTCGCCGCCGCGTGCGGCGAGCGCCTCATCCCGTGCATCGTCGAGCTGGGGGGCAAGGCGCCGGCCATCGTCTGCGCCGACGCCGACCTCGAGCGCACCGCCAACGCGCTGGTCTGGGGCGCGTTCGCCAACAGCGGCCAGGTGTGCGCGTCGGTCGAGCGCGTCTACGCGCACGAGGCCGTGCACGACGAGCTGGTCCGCAAGCTCGTCACCAAGACCGCGGCGCTGCGCCAGGGCGATCCCGCGAGCGACGTCGACGTCGGCGCCATGACCTGGGACAAGCAGCTCGACATCGCCGAGGACCGCGTCCGCTCGGCGGTCGCGGCGGGCGCGCGCGTGGCCACGGGCGGCAAGCGGCGCGCCGTGGCCGGCGGCGGGCTGTTCTTCGAGCCGACCGTGCTGACCGACTGCCGGCAGGACATGGACGTGATGCGGAAAGAGATCTTCGGGCCGGTGCTCCCGGTCATGAAGGTGAAGAGCGAGGAGGATGCGATCCGGCTCGCCAACGACTCGCACCTCGGGCTCTGCGGCTACGTGTTCACACGCGACCGCGAGAAGGGGCGCAAGA
>JBKJOI010000494.1:0-11378 GCA_046595695.1 Haliangiales bacterium
CCGCGCCGCGAACCCCGACGTGGAAGACTTCGAGACCCATCGCGAGCTGCTCTTCGGCATCGCCTACCGGATGCTCGGCAGCGCCGCCGACGCCGAGGACATGCTGCAGGAGGCGCGTCTGCGCTGGCAGGCGGCGAGCGCCGCGGCCACCGACGAGGAGATCCACAACCCGCGCGGCTACCTGGTGACCGTCGTGTCGCGGCTCTGCCTGGATCACCTGAAGTCGGCGCGCGTCCGGCGCGAGCTCTACGTCGGGCCCTGGCTACCCGAGCCGGTGGTCACGCCGCCCGAGGTCGATCCGTCGACGATCTCGACCGCCTTCCTGTTGCTGCTCGAGCGGCTCGCGCCCGCCGAGCGCGCGGCGTTCCTCTTGCGCGAGGTCTTCGACTACGAGCACCACGAGATCGCGAAGATCCTCGGCAAGAGCGAGGAGGCCTGCCGCCAGCTCGCCTCGCGCGCGCGCCGTCACGTGGCCGAGGCGCGGCCGCGGCCACCCGCCAGCCGGGACGAGCACGCGCGCCTGCTCGCCGCGTTCGCGAGCGCGTGCACGACCGGCGACCTGGCCGGCCTCGAGCGGCTCCTGGCCGCCGACGTGACCCTGCACTCCGATGGTGGCGGCCGCGCCAGCGCGGCGCTGAAGGTGCTCCACGGCAGCGCCAAGGTGGCGCGCTTCGTGCTCGGGGTGCAGCGCTTCTACAGCGCGCCCGACGCGCAGCTGCGGCTGCTGAACGGCCTGCCGGCGATCCTCATCCTGGAACAGGGCAAGGCGCGCGCGGCGGTGATGATCGATGTGGTCGATGGCCTCATCCAGGCGGTGCACACCGTGGTCAACCCGGAGAAGCTGGCGCGGCTGGTGTGACGCCGGCCGGCCAGCCGGCTACAGCATCTGCTTGGTGATCACACGCCCGAGCGGTCCGCCCAGCCCGGGCGCGAAGCGCTTCAGGTAGTAGAGCGCCCACGCCTCGGGCGCGACGGGCACCACCGGACGATCGCGCCGGATCGCGTCGACGATCGCGATGGCCACACTGTCGGGGCTGTAGCTGCGCTTCTTGTAGAACTGCTGCAGCTTGCCGCGCAGCGTCTCGTTCCCGGCCTGGCCCTTGGTGAAGCGCGTGGCGTCGATGATGCCGGTGTCGATCACGCCCGGGCAGATCGTCGACACGCCGATGCCGTGTGGCGACATCTCGGCCCGCAGCGACTCCGACAGGCCGACGACGCCGAACTTTGCCGTCGCGTAGCCGATCACGTCGGGCGCCGCGAACACGCCCAGCACCGACGCCACGTTGACGATGTGGCCGCCGGCGGCGCGCTCCACCATCTTCGGCACGAAGAAGTGGCAGCCGTGAATCACGCCGCCCAGGTTGATCTTCAGGATCCAGTCCCAGTCGTCGAGCGAGGTGTCGAGCAGCCCGCCCTGCAGGCCGACGCCCGCGTTGTTGACGAGCACGTCGACCGCCGGCACCAGCGCGTGCACCTCGTCGGCGAACGACTGCATCGCGGTGCGATCCGAGACGTCGACGCGACGCGCCAGCAGGCACGCGCTGCCCAGCTCGGCCGCGAGCGTCGCCAGGCCGGCCTCGTTCACGTCGCACACGATCAGGCGCGCCCCCTGCTTCGCGAGCAGCCGCGTGGTCGAGCGCCCGATGCCGCTCGCCGCACCGGTGACGACCGCAACCTTGCCCTTCAATTCACGCATGGCTGGAGTGTGCTCCTTTCGCGGCCGCGCGAGGGCGCGACGAACGTGCGTCGCTCGCGGCCGTTCGCGGCCGTGGCGCGGGTCCCATGATCCAGGCCTCGAGCGCCGGCAGACGCGGCAGGAGGCGCTTGCCGATGCGCACCGTGCGCAGGATCGCGAACGGATCCTGCAGGTGCGAGCGCGGCGGTCGCGCGCCGAGCCGCTGCATGACCGCGCCCAGCGGATGCGCGAGCTGCTTCTGCGTCGCCACCATGCTGCACAACATGTCAGCGCCCGCGCTGATGAGCGGGCCGGCGCCGTAGCGCGGCTGGCCGACGCCGAACACGTACAGGTTCCGGTGCTCCGGGTTCATCATGCCGCCGATGAGCCGCGGCATGCCGTGCGCGTCGTAGGTGACCAGCCCGGGCGCGAGCATGGGGAAGCTCACGTGGTAGCCGGTGCCGCAGACGATCAGATCGAAGCTCTCCCTGGTGCCGTCGACGAACTCGACGACCTCGCCGTCCCAGCGGCGGATGTCGGGGTGCGGCGTGATGCGCCCGTGGCGCAGCTGGTAGAGCAGCTCGGAGTTGACCGTGGGGTGGCGCTCGAAGAGCTCGTGGTCGGGCTCGCGCAGGCCGTAGTTCTTGTAGGGTCCGACGACGATCTTGACCAGGTTCTTCACGATCGCGCGCTGCAGCCGCGCCGGCATCCACGGACGCATGAGCTCGGCGACGGGCACGCCCAGCAAGGTCTTGGGCATGAACCAGTAGCCGCGCCGCAGCGTGATGTGCGACGAGCGCGCCACGCGCGCCGCCTCGACGGCGATGTCGCACGACGAGTTGCCGCCGCCGATCACGAGCACGCGCTTGCCGGCGAGCACGGCGTGCGTCTTGTAGTCCTTGGAGTGGATCTTCTCGCCGGTGAAGCTGCCCGGATACTCGGGCCAGCGCTTGTCCCAGTGGTGGCCGTTCGCGACCACGACTCCCCCGTAGATGCGCGTCTCGACCGCGCCGGCGCGCTCGAGCGTGACCGCCCAGCAGCCCTCCTCGCCGGGCGCGGGCGCCACGTGCGTGACGCGCGTATCGAAGGTGATGTGCGGACGTAGCTGCCAGTGATCGGCATACCCGCGCAGGTAGCTGAGCATCTGCGCGGCGCTGGGGAAGTCCGGCCAGTGGCCCGGCATGGGCCAGTCGGAGTACTCGGTGGTCTTGCGCGACGAGATGATGTGCACCGTCTCGTAGACGCCGTGGTACCAGTTGCCGCCCAGGTCGTCGGCGGTCTCGAAGGCGTCGAAGGCGATGCCGCCGCGCGCGAACGCGGCCGCGATGCCCAGGCCGCAGAAGCCGGCGCCGACGATGGCGTGCTTGCTGCGGTAGTCGGCCGGGGCTGGCGCGACGTCGCGCGACGCGGCGTGTGCGACGCCCGCCGACGCGGCGTGTGCGACGCCCGCCGACGCGGCGTGCGTGCCATTCGGAGCGGGCATCACGCGGCCTCCGCGCGCGGCGCGCGCTCGAGCCCGGCCTGCGCGAGGTACGCGGCGGCGAGCGCGTAGTTGTCGTGCTGGCGCGGGTGGAAGTCGCGGCGCAGGTACTCGCGGATCCCGCGCAGGAAGATCGGCGCATCGTTGCGCTTCTTGCCGATCCCGCGCAGCCCTTGCCGCACCTCGGCCAGCGACAGCCCTTCCTGGCGCATCAGCATGGTCGCCGCGACGAACCAGAAGCTGGTCAGGCTCACCGTCGCCAGCGCCAGGCCAGCCACACGCAGCGCGTAGCTCGGGTTTATCGCGCGCAGCACGTCGAAGGCCACGTGCTTGTGCTCGATCTCCTCGGCGGCGTGCCACATGAGCAGCTTGCGCATCTCGGGGTGCGCGCCGTCGAGCGCGCCGCCGGCGAGCGCGCCCTCGGCCATGATCGCCGTGAAGTGCTCGGCGGCGGCGGTGCCGGCCAGGTTCAGCTGCGCGGGCGTCAGCTTCTCGATGATCCCGTAGGCGATGCGCTGGTAGACGCGCAGGAAGCCATCCACCCGGTAGCCCTGCTGGCGCAGCCGCTCGAGGTCGTGCTCGTGGGCGCGGGCGTGGCTGCCCTCCTGGCCGAAGAAGCCGCGGACCTCGGCGCGCAGGTGCTCGTCGGTGATCTGATCGAGGAAGTGGTTGACGCTGCGCACGAAGAAGCGCTCCCCGGCGGGGAACAACAGGTTCACCCCGTTGGCGATGTGCGTGGCCACGGCGCTGCCGCTGTGCCAGTGCCGGGGAATCGCGTCAGCCGTCAGTTCGAGAGCGGGCTTGCGAACACGAATCATTACTGACCTCCGTTCAATAGACATTCGAGATCTAGCTCCCTGTTGAACTGAAGTCAATAGCGGGCTAGCGTATTGTTCGTGACGCACCCGATGTCGAGACCCCCGCCACGCGGCAAGCCCCGCGACATCGCGAAGGATCCAGACAAGAAGAAGTCGTCGCTGCCGGCGCTGCCGGTGGCGCCCGCGCGGCGGCTGCGCACGCGCCTCGAGACCGACGAGCGACGCGCGCAGCTCCTGGCGCTCGCGCAGGCGGCGTTCGCGAACCGCTCCTACGACGAGGTCTCCATCGACGATCTGGCGCGCTCCGCGGGCGTCTCGAAGGGCCTCCTCTACCACTACTTCCCGACCAAGCGCGACCTCTACATCGCCGGCCTGCGCGAGGCCGCGCGGCTGCTGCTCGAGCTCACCGTGGTCGCGCCCTCGGCCGACGCCGCGCCCATCGACCGCATGCGCAGCGGCCTGGACGCCTACCTCGGCTACGTCACCGAGCACGCGCGCGCCTACACGGCGCTCATGCGCGGCGGCATCGGCAGCGATCCCGAGGTCGCCGCGGTCATCGAGGAGACGCGTCGCGCCTATGTCGAGCGCATGCTCGCGAACGCCGAGGGCGCGCCCTTGCTGTTCCCGGTCCGCGATTCGCCGATCCTGCGGCTCGCGCTGCGCGGGTGGATCGGCTTCGTCGAGCAGACCAGCCTCGACTGGGCCGAGCGCCGCGACGTCACCCAGCTCGAGCTGCGCGACCTGCTCGTCGACGTGCTGCTGTCGACCATCAAGCTGGCCACCGGCGCGCCGCTCGCGCGCGACGGGTAGCCACACCCGTACCGGAGGGACACCCATGGAATTCCTGCGCACGCCCGAGGAGCGCTTCGCCCACCTGCCCGACTTCGCCTACACGCCGCGCTACGTCGACGTGCCTAGTGGCGCCGAGAGCGGCGCGCGCACGCTGCGCGTCGGCTACATCGACGAGGGCCCGCGTGACGAGCCCGCGGTGCTGATGCTGCACGGCGAGCCATCGTGGTCGTTCCTGTACCGGAAGGTCATCCGTACCGTCACCGCGGCCGGGCTGCGCGCGGTCGCACCGGATCTGATCGGCTTCGGCCGCTCCGATAAGCCGACCGAGCGCGGCGACTACACCTACCAGAGGCACGTCGACTGGATGTCGGCGTGGCTGACCGCGGTCGACCTGCAGAACGCGACGCTCCTGTGCCAGGACTGGGGTGGGCTCATCGGTCTGCGCCTGCTCGCCGATCCGGCGCACACCTGGCGCTTCGCCCGCGTCGTCGCCGCCAACACATTCTTGCCCACCGGCGACATCCCGCCGCCGCCCGCGTTCTTCGCCTGGCAGAAGTTCTCGCAGGAGACGCCCGACTTCCGCATCGGCAAGATCGTGAAGGGCGCGTGCGCGCGCGAGCTCACGGCCGAGGCGATCGCCGGCTACGACGCGCCCTTCCCCGACGACCGCTACAAGGCGGGCGCGCGCCAGTTCCCGCTCCTGGTGCCCGGGCGTCCCGACGATCCGGCGAGCGCGCCCAACCGCAAGGCGTGGGAGGCGCTGCGCGGCTTCGCGCGGCCGTTCCTGACCGCCTTCGGCGACAGCGACCCGGTCACGCGCGGCGCCGACCAGATGCTGCAGGCGTTCATCCCCGGCGCCAAGGGCCAGCCGCACGTGACGCTCGCGCGCGCCGGGCACTTCCTGCAGGAGGACGTCGGCGAGGAGCTCGGCCGCGTCGTCGTCGATTTTGTCCAGCGCGGCGAGTAGCGGAGAGTAGCGCGGCACGCGCGGGGCGCGGTTCACCGCACCAGCAGGTACACGCACGCCGCGAACACCACGACCACGACCAGCTTGCGCACCGCGTCCTGGCCGCGTCGCACTGCGTAGCGCACGCCCAGTCGGGCGCCGATCACGTTGCCCGCGGCCAGCACCAGCGCCGGGACCCACGCGACCTTGCCGCGCACGATGAAGACCGCTAGCGCGGGCACGGTGTAGACCGCGACCACCAGCCCCTTGAGGGCATTGCCACGCACCAGGTCGTAGCGCAGCATGCCGCCGAGCAGCGCGATCAGCACCAGGCCCACGCCCGCCTGCAGGAGCCCGCCGTAGAAGCCGGTGGCGAACAGCGCGAGCAGCGCGAGCGGCCGGCGCGAGGCGCGAGCGGGCTCCGTGGCCGCCGACGGCGCGAGCGTCTCGGGGCGCAAGAACAGCGCGAGCGCCATCGCCAGCATGGTCGCGATGAGCAGCGGCTGGAACACGCGGTTGGGCAAGATGGTCGCCACGTACGCGCCGGCGATGGCGCCAACGACGGCGGCGGGCACGACGTCGAGCGCGTCGGCGCGCGCGAGCCGGCCAGCGCGCGCGAACGAGAACACGCCCGTGGCCGACTGCGCGAGCACCGCGACCCGGCTGCTGCCGTTGGCGACGCCCGCGGACAGGCCGAGCAGCATCAGCGCCGGGACCATGACCAGCGAGCCGCCGCCGGCCAGCGTGTTGACGAAGCCGGCCGCGATGCCGACGACGACGAGCAGGAGCGCGTGCAGCGGATCGACGACCACCTGGGTGAGCTCGGGCATCAGCGGCGGTCGGGGATGGTGGCCGCGATCGCCGCGAGGCGGCGCTCGAGAAAGCGTCGCTCCGGCGCGTTGCCGACCAGCGCGAGCGCCTCGCGGTAGGCGGCCGCGGCCTCGTCGGTGCGGCCGAGCCGGCGCAAGAGGTCCGCGCGCACCGCGGGCAGGAGGTGGTAGCCGCGCAGCTCCTTCGCGTCGGCGAGGCCATCGACGAGTACGAGGCCGGCGCCCGGGCCGTGCGCCATCGCCACCGCGACTGCCTGGTTGAGCGCGACCACCGGCGACGGCGTGATCACCAGCAGGTGCTCGTAGAGGATCACGATCTGGCGCCAGTCGGTGTCCTCGGAGCGCGCCGCCTGCGCGTGCAGCGCGGCGATCGCGGCCTGCAGCGCGTACGGCCCGGGCGGCCCGCCGCGCAGCGCGCGCTCGACCAGCCCGAGGCCCTCGGCGATCTGCGCGCCATCCCAGCGGCTGCGATCCTGCTGCTCGAGCAGCACCAGCTCGCCGTCCTCACCGACGCGGGTGCCCTGGCGCGCGTCGGTGAGCAGGAGCAGCGCGAGCAGGCCGGTCACGTCAGGGTCGGGCACGAGCTGGACCAAGAGGCGGGCCAGGCGGATTGCCTCGGCGGTGAGCTCGCGGCGCACCAGCGCGTCGCCCGAAGTCGCGGCGTAGCCCTCGGTGAAGACCAGGTAGACGACCGCGAGCACCGCGTCGATGCGCTCGGGCCACTCGCCCGCGGGTGGGACGCGGTACGGGATGCGGGCCGCCTGGATCTTGGACTTCGCGCGCACGAGCCGCTGCGCCATGGTCGGCACCGGGGTCAGGAAGGCGCGCGCGATCTCGTCGGTGGCGAGGCCGCAGAGGGTACGCAGCGTGAGCGCGACCTGGGCGTCGCGGGCGAGCGCGGGGTGGCAGCAGGTGAACACGAGGCGCAGGCGGTCGTCGACGAGGTCGTCCGATTCGGGGGCGGCGGAGGCGACGACTTCCGCTTCGTCGGGAGCTTCGCCCGCCTCGGCGTCGGGGCCGAGCTCGGCGACGAGCTGCGCACGTTTCTCCTCGAAGCGTGCGCGGCGGCGGATCCGATCGATGCCCTTGAACCGCGCGGTCCGCACCAGCCACGCGCGCGGCTGCTCCGGGATGCCGCCTTCGGGCCACTGGCTGACCGCCGCCTCGAACGCGTCCTGCAGCGACTCCTCGGCGACGTCCCAGTCGCCGAGCAGCCGGATGAGCGTCGCGAGCGCGTGCTGACGCTCGGCGCGGAAGACGCGCGTGATCTCATGCGTGAGGTCTGCGGCGATCGCCACGTCGGCCGCCCGAGGATACCCCGGGCGCCCGCTGGCGCGGCGACCGTCGCGCTCAGCTACATGTCCGGGAACTTCATGATCGGGCGCACCTCGATCGAACCGGTGCGCGACGAGGGGATCTTCGCCGCGATCATGCGCGCCTCGTCCAGGTCCGCGGCCTCCACCATGTAGAAGCCGCCGAGCTGCTCGCGCGTCTCGGCGAACGGGCCGTCCGTCGTGAGCGCCTTCCCGCCACGCACGCGCACCGTGGTCGCGGCGTTGATCGGCTGCAGCGCCTCGCCGGCGAGCCACTTGCCGCTCTTCTTCAGGTCGGCGGTGAAGGTCATGTACTCCTGGTAGATCTTGCCCTGCTCGGCCTCCGGAATCTTGGCGGCATCGGCTTCGTTCTCGTAGATGAGCAGCAGGTATTGCATGGTCGGTCTCCTGTCCTGGGTCGGTCTCGTCTGCGGCGCGGGCCTCATGCTCGCGCTGCGGCGCGGGCCTCGCGCCCGCGTTCATGCATGAGTCGAACGGGTCGGGCCGGATCGACAGCCGGGCGTGATTTTTTTCGCACGCTTTCGCGTGGCGGACGCAAAATGCGCACATACCCCTGGAAGGCGAGTGATCCCGATATGTTGGAACGTGGAGAGTGTCCCCGGGCGCCGGGGAGTGTCGTGGACGAGGCGGGCCGGCCGCGAGTCGGGACGTATTCGGGGCACGTGCCGAACGTCAGGTGGGACGCGACCGCGGGGCGGGTGAAGCGAAGGCTGCAGGGGAAGACGTGGCACTACGTGGGCATCTTCGGGGAGCGCTGCGTGGCGGCCTTCGCGATCATCGATCTGGGCTGGGTGACCAGCGCGTTCGCGTACGTGTTCGACCGCGAGCGGCGCGCGCTGGTGGCGGACCTATCGTTCACCGGCCTGCCGGGCGTCGCGGCGCACGTCTCGGATCATGCCGGCGAGGGCTCGCGGTCGACGTGGAAAGGTGGCGGCGCCGAGCTGTCGCTCACGTACCCGGCCGGCGGCGGCGCCTGGCAGGTGCGGGCCCGGGCGCGCGGGCTGGAGATCGACGCGACGCTCCAGGCCCGGGATGCGCCGCCGACCATGTGCGCGATCGCGACCATCGACGGTGGTACCGGTAACTGCACGCACAAGACGGTCGGCCTGGCGGCCACCGGCAGCGTCGAGGTCACCGGCGGCAAGCGCTGGGATCTGGGCGGCTCGACCGCGGTGATCGACCACACACGCGGCATCCTGGCGCGGGAAACGCGCTGGCGCTGGGCGATGGCGTCGAAGCCGGGCCTGGGCTTCAACCTGGTCGAAGGCTTCAACGGCCCGGTCGAGAACGTCGCCTGGATCGGCGACCGCATCGTGCCGCTCGGTGCGGCGCACTTCACCTTCGACAAGCGCGACCCGATGAAGCCGTGGCACATCACCTGCGATGGCGGCGCGCTCGATCTGGAGTTCCGTCCCGAGGGCAAGCGCGCCGAGGACAAGAACCTGGTCGTCGCGGTGAGCCGCTACGTGCAGCCGATCGGGACGTTCCACGGCACCATCCGCCCAGCCGCCGGCGCCGCGCCGATCACGGTCACGAACCTGGTCGGCGTGACCGAGGACCACGAGGCGCGCTGGTAAAAAATGCTATGAGCGTGGCCGGCGGTCACGTCGGGGCCGCCTCGGGCGGCAAGGCCACCACCGCCACCACCACCACCCCAGCCATCACACGCTGGCTCGGGCTCGAGCTCAGGAGCTACAACGGATGCAACTCAGCGAACTGAAGATCATCGTCACCGGCGGCGCTCAGGGCATGGGCGCGCACTTCGCGCGCCGCCTCGCCGAGGCGGGTGCCCAGGTCTGTGCCGGCGACGTCAACGAGGCCGGCCTGGCCGAGCTGCCCGCGGGCATCCACCGCCGCGCGCTCAACGTCGCCGACGAGAAGAACTGCGAGTCGTTCGTCGCCTGGGCGCACGAGGTCATGGGCGGACTGAACGGGCTCATCAACAACGCCGGCATCCTGCGTGACGGCCTGCTGGTCAAGAAGGACAAGACCACCGGCGAGATCGTCAAGCTGTCCAAGGATCAGTGGGACGCGGTCCTCGCGGTGAACCTGACCGGCGCCACGCTCATGGTGCGCGAGACCGTCGCCAAGATGGCGCAGACCGGCGCCCGGCCCGGCGTCATCGTCAACATGTCGTCGATCGCGCGCCACGGCAACCGCGGCCAGTCGAACTACGTGTCAGCCAAGGCGGCGCTCGCCGCCAACACGGTGACCTGGGCCCGCGAGTTCGCCGCCTTCGGCATCCGCGTGGGCGCGGTCGCGCCCGGCATGATCGAGACGCCCATGACCCAGGGCATGCACCAGAAGGCGCGCGACGCGCTGGTCGCCAACATCCCGGTCGGCCGCATCGGCCTGCCCGAGGACATCTGGCAGGCGGTGAAGTTCGTGCTCGAGTGCGACTACTTCAACGGCCGGACCCTCGACGTCGACGGCGGCCTGAACATGTAGCCGGCGCGGCGGCAGCCTTTAGGCTACTCGCCGCGCAGGAGCTGCGCGATCTCGGCCCGCGCGGTCGCGTCGTGCTTCCACTCGCCCCGCCAGGCCACCGTCACCATCGACGAGCCGCTCTTCTTCGCGCCGCGCATCTTCATGCAGAAGTGCTCCGACTCCACCCGCACGACCACCGCGCGCGGCGCCAGGTGGCGCGCGATCGCGTCGGCGACCTGCGCGGTGAGCCGCTCCTGCACCTGCGGGCGGCGCGCGAACACGTCGACGGTGCGCGCCAGCTTGGACAGGCCGACCACGCGGCCGTTCGCGGGCAGGTAGGCCACGTGCGCGCGGCCGACGAACGGCAGGAGGTGGTGCTCGCACAGGCTGTGCAGCTCGATGTCGCGCACGACCACGACGTCCTCGCCGCCCTCGTTGAAGACGCGGCCCAGGTGCACGGCGGGATCCTCGCGCAGCCCGCCGCACAGCTCGACGAACGCGCGCGCCACGCGGGCGGGCGTGTCGAGCAGGCCCTCGCGATCGGGATCCTCGCCGATCGCGTGCAGCAACTCGCGCACCGCGCGGGCGAGACGCTCCTGGTCGACGGGCGGGACGCTCGCGGGCACACCGGCGAGGCCGGTCGGCGCAGGAATGGGACGGAGGACCGGCGGAGACATGGTTCGTAGGATGGCCCCGGCCCAGCTTAGGTTTCAAGCGAGGAAACCGCGCGTGGGGCTATGCTCGCTGGCGACCCGCGCGTGATCGATACCCATTGCCATCTGGATCTGGAGATCTTCGACGCTGACCGTGACCAGGTGCTGGCGCGCGCGCACGCCGCCGGGGTCACCGACGTGGTCGTGCCGGCGATCCGGCCGTCGACGTGGGCGGCGCTCGCACGGCTGCCAGCGCGCCACGCGGGCGGGTCGGCGCCGCGGCTGCACCTCGCGCTGGGCATCCATCCGCAGATCGTTCCCGTGCTGAGCGAGGCCGAGCGCGCCGCCGTCACCGGGCTGCCCGCCGCGATCGAGGCCGCGCGCGCCGCCGGCGCGCACGTGGTCGCGGTGGGCGAGTGCGGC